>DATKLH010000079.1:0-10584 GCA_035542515.1 Casimicrobiaceae bacterium | reverse complement strand
CGCGCGAAGATGCGCAGGCGGCTCGCCCCATGGATCGCCGCGGCCTCTTCGAGCGATGGGGGAATGGTCTTGGCGATGCTGTACATCAGCATCACGGTGAAACCGAACGATGAGTAGATCAATCCGACCACGACGCCGCCGACGGTTCCGACCAGGGAAAAAGGCCGCTCGAGCAGGCCCAGTCCAAGCAGCAGCCGATTCACCGGACCGTCGGCGCGAAAGATGATGATCAGTCCGAAGATCTGGATCACCGTGGTGATGAACGAGGTCAGCACGATGAGGCTCAGCAGCACGGTGCTCCAGCCGGAGCGAAGACGCGCGAGGATGTGCGCAACCGGAAAGCCGGCGGCGACGCAGAAGAACGCGACCATCAGCGAGATATAGGTGGTGAGCCACAGCGTGCCGAGGTAGTGCCGGTCGGTGAGGATGCGCGCGTAGTTGGTCAGGTCCGGCAGCGCGGACATCTTGCCGAAACCGAGGTCGGCAAAGAAGCTTGCGCGCAGGAACACCACCTGCGATCCGAGCAGCATGACGCCGCTGAACAGCAGCGGGACCACCACCAGATAGCCCCACTTCGTCTTCAATGCGCTTCCCGTGATCGGCAATGCCGCGGGCGAGCATCGTCGATGGTTGGGTCGGATCGGATACGCAAACTCATGCGACCGGACCCGAGGCCACGGGCTTGAACTCGAAGATCTTGCCGTGGCTCGGATTGATCTCGTGGGTGTCGCCTACGTTGAGCGGAGCGAGCCGGTTGCCGATGGCCACGCGACGCTCGGCGTCGGGCAGGTCCTGGAACTCGAGATAGGCCGCGGCGACTGCGCGCGAGACTTCCTGGATGACCCTCGAGTCGTCCTCGCCGCTGGCCGGCACGCGCAGGATCGTATCGCCGCCGTAGGTGGGCACGTGGGTCCCGTTGCGCGCGGTGGGGCGCAGCGGTTCGATGCCCTTCTGCAGCTTGCCGATCTCTTCCTTCAGCCTGCGCCGCAGGAGCGCGATACCGCGATCGGTGGTTCCCAGATGCTCGCGCTCGTGACTCGTGACAGGTCCCTGGCTGCACCATGCTTCGTAGTCGCCCGGTGTCTTCTGGCGCTCCTCGTACGGCCGGTCTCCGCTCTGACCATAGAAGTCGGTCTTGCCGACGCCGACTTCGTGCGGCTTGCCCAAGTGCTGCGGATCGTCGCGGTCGTTGAAGTGACGCCACGCGATGACCATCGTGTTGGTGTCGTCGACCGGCACGATCCAGCGCGTGAGACCCGGCCGCCCGAAATAGCGCACCCTGCCGACGTTCTCGAAGATCGCACCGTTCTGCGAGAAGTTGGGCACCATGTGGTCGTGCATCCGCACCCAGACGTAGTCGCCGACCCGGCGCGCATTGGTGTAGAAGAAGCCGTACTCGGTCTCGTGATACTCGATGACCGGAAGCTGCTCGAAGACTTCGCTGAACTGCGGCCCGGCCACGCGCGTGTGCAGGAACGGCACGTGGAACGGGTCCATGCTGTTCTCGCTCACCTGCTGCCAGTTGCATGGCGAGTGGATGAGGTAAGGCACCATGGTGTCGTCGGGAATGTCCATCGCGTCGAGGCGTGGAAACTCCGGCTGCACTTCCGGCGGACCGAGGTACGCGAAGATGACGTCCTTGTACTCGACGACCGGGTAGGCCCCCTGGCAGAAACGATGCCTGATCGGACTGCCCGGCGGCTCGCCGGGCGTTTCGAGGATGGTGCCGTCGTTGGCGAACATCCAGCCGTGATAGCAGCAGCGGATGCCGTGCTCGGCGATGATGCCGAACTCGAGCGATGCGCCGCGGTGCGCGCAGTGCTTGTGCAGCAGCCCGATGTCGCCCGACAGGTCGCGATAAATGACCAGATCCTCGCCGAGGATACGGATCGCCTGCGGCGCCACCCCGAGCTGCACGCTCAGCATGATCGGATGCCAGAAGCGGCGCAGGTACTCGCCGCACGGCGTCCCCGGACCGACTCGCGCGGTGAGCTCCTCCACCGGCCGGTCCTTGGGCTGGTGATAGCCGCCGAACTTCATCGGAACCTGCGTCTTTGCGGGTTGGTTCATGAGCGCTCCTGCGATCGCCGGGTCATCATAACGAAAGCGCGCGAATCGATGGCGCGCCTCCCAACGGTAGCCGGAGCGAGCGCTGCTGCGGGTGCCCATTAGCGCAAGTGGCCTGGTGCCATAAGTTGCGCTAATGCAGGAACGGCCCTCGTTCAAGCATGGTGCGCTTCAGCCGGCTCCTGATCGCACGCGCGTTCGTCGCGCACCACGCGCGTGCGCTCGCCTCGGGTAGCGTTTGGACTGAGGGTGGGTGACGGAGCACCAACAGCAACAAGTGCGGGAAGACCGCAAATGGCTCGCGCGACCTTCGAGCCTCCGAGGCTCGAGCGCTAAGCCGCGTCCGGACCCTCGGGAACGACGATCTGACCTTTGAGCCAGGGAAAGGTCGCCACCAGCTCGCCCACGATGCGGTCGGCGAGAAGCTGCCGCGCCTGGGCAGCCAGACGCGTGGTCAGATCGCGCAAGCCGCCGGCATGCGAGATCATGAAAAGCTGCCGGTAGAACGGTCGACCCGGAAACGGCGACGCCTTGACCTGCGCGAGCGGGTTGCGCGCGCTGTAGAGCGCGAGCGAGGTGCTGCTGGTCCAGCCGACGCCTCCGGCCACCATCGCGATGAGCTTGTCCGTCGAGTCGACGTAGACGCGCCGCGTCGGGCGGATGTTGAGACGACGGAAGTGCCGCTCGATCTGCGTGGCCATGAACGACTGCGTGTCGTAGCAGACCATCGGGAAGCTTGCCGCGAGCTTCGCGAGGGACATGCCGGATGCCGCGTACGCAGGCTCGTTGGGAGCGAGCAGCACGTAGGGTTCGCGCATCAACTCGAAGCGGACGAGCCCGTCGATGTCGTCGAACGAATTGTTCGCGACGATGATGTCGACCTTGCGCTCGGCGAGCGCCTGCCCAAGCCTCGGGGTAAGGCCCGACCACAGGGTGAGGTTCTGCGCGTAGCCGAGCAGGTCCTTCATGAGCTGCGCGCCGCCGGTCATGGCGAAGGAATCGACGAAGCCCACGCGGATCTCGGGCCTCTTGGACTCGGCACGCTCGCGGATGCTCGCGGTGGTCGCGTTCAGATCGTCGATGAGCTGGTAGCCGCGATCGCGCAGGAGCTCACCAGCGGGCGTCAGGCACAGCGGCCGCTCGCTGCGGTCGATGAGCACCACGCCGAGCTCTTCCTCGAGTTGCCGGATCGCCTGCGATACCGCCGACTGGGTCTTCGCGAGTCGTCGCGCGGCGAGCGTGAAGCTGCCCGACTCGGCGAGCGTCAGGAAGATGTTGATCGTGCGCAGGTCGATCATCGGAGTCGACGCGTGCGTTGCATCGTCACGTGCGGCCGCGGCGTGGATGTCGCACCGGCTGCGGCATCGACGCGTTCATCGTCGCTCGACTCGCCGCTTCCGCCATCATGCCTCGGCGCATCGGACGCGTCACGCATGCATCGCGCACTCAGGTAACCACGCCGGCGCGTGCAAGCACGGCTTGAAGCAGCACGTTCGCACCTGCCTCGACGTGCTCGGGCTTCGCGTCCTCGATCTCGTTGTGACTGATGCCGTCCTTGCACGGGATGAAGATCATCGCGGTCGGCGCAACGCGTGCGACGTAGATCGCGTCGTGTCCCGCGCCGCTGACGATCTCCTGGTGGGTGTAGCCCAGCCCTCTTGCGCCGGCGCGCACCTCCTGCACGCAAGCGCTGTCGAACCGACACGCCGCGAACTGCGCGACCTGCTTCACGTCGCACTCGACGCGAAGCTCGGCGGCAATCGCGCGTGCCGAGGATCGCAGTTCCGTGTCCATTGCCGCAAGCGCCGCATCGTCGGGGTGGCGCAGGTCGACGCTCATGCTCACGGTGCCCGGGATCACGTTGCGCGAATTGGGCTTCACCTGCATGGAGCCGACGGTGCCGCGGCCGTGCGGCGCGAAACGCAGTGCGATCTCGTTGACCGCCTCGACCATGCGGGAAGCACCGCGCAGCGCATCATGTCGCGCTTCCATCGGCGTAGGACCCGCGTGCGCGTCCTGTCCGATCCACAGGCAGTCGTACCAGCGCAATCCCAGCGCACCGACGACCAGCCCGATCACCTTGCCCTCGCGTTCCAGGATCGGGCCCTGCTCGATGTGCGCTTCGAAATACGCATCGAGCGGACGGCCTCCGACGGGCGCCGAGCCGTTGTAGCCGATGCGCTCGAGTGCATCGCCGAACGAGATGCCATCGATGTCGCGTTGGCCGCGAATCTCGTCGGCGGTGAACACACCGGCGAACGCACCCGAGCCGCCCATCACCGGAACGAACCGACTGCCTTCCTCGTTGGTCCAGATCGCGACGCCGACCGGCTTGTCGGTGGCGATCGCACTGTCGTTGAGCGCGCGGATCACCTCGAGTCCGGCGAGCACGCCATAGTTGCCGTCGAACTTGCCGCCGGAGGGTTGGGTGTCGATGTGACTGCCGGTGAGCACGACCGGCGCGCCCGCGTCGCGACCGTCGCGGATCGCGAAGATATTCCCCACGCCATCGATCTCGACTCGGCAGTTCGCCTCGCGCAGCCATCCGATCACCCGATCGCGCGCCTGCCGGTCGAGATCCGTAAGCGTCAATCGACACACGCCGCCCTTGGGCGTGGCACCGATGGTCGCGAGATCCATCAACGATTGCCACAGCCGCGCGCCGTTGATGCATGCTGCAACAACTGCGCGGTCACGAGTCGCGATTGCGCTCATCGCGCCCTCCTCACGCAATGGCCGTGACTTGCGGCCCGCCCAGATTGTCGTGCATCCAGTCGGCCGCGCGCAGAAGCGCAGCGTCGCCGTCCATGCGCCCGATGACGGTGATCCCCACCGGCAGGCCATGCGGCCCGCGCGCGGTCGGCAGATGCACGCACGGCGTGCGCAGCATCGTCCACATGCGCTGGAACAGCGGATTGCCGGTGGCCGTGCCTTCGGGCGCCTCGCCGTGGGCGCTCGGTGCGACGATCACGTCGACGTCCCGAAAGATCTCGTCGAGTTGCGCCCGACAGCCATGCACGAGCGCGCGCGCATGGTCGTATTGGCGTTTCGACACACCCAGGCCGGCATCAATCATCTTGGTCATGTCGCCGCTCAACTGGTCGCGATGGTTCAGGCGCTCGTAGGACAACGAGTTCGCGACCTCGTGGGTCATGATGGCAATCTGCGAGTCGGCGAGGCCGGCGAAATCCTTCGGCAGCGTGATGTCACGCACACGCGCACCGCCGCGTTCCAGATCGCGTCTGGCCGCCTCGAACGCCGCTACCGCTTCGGGCTGCGCCTGCGCCCATTCATACGTGTGGCAGAAGCCGATGCGTGGTGCGTCGTTGCGCGTGTCGTCGATGAACAGCTCGTGTCGCTCGCTCAGCGCACCGACGAACAGCGCGACGTCGCGCACGGTGCGCGCGAGGCCGCCGATGGTGTCGAGCGTATCCGAAATCATTTTCACGCCGACGCGGCTCACCGTCCCGAATGTCGGCTTGTATCCGACGACACCGCAGAACGCAGCGGGACGCACGATCGATCCCGCGGTCTGCGTTCCGAAGCCGAGCGGCACCATGTAGTCGGCCACCGCCGCCGCGGAACCCGAGGACGACCCGCCGGGCGTATGCGCGGTGTTGTGCGGATTGCGCGTGGGACCGGGATGGTAGGTCGCGAACTCGGTGGTCACGGTCTTGCCGACGATCACACCGCCGGCGGCGCGCGCGAGCGCGACCGCGGCGGCATCCGAAGCGGGGCGATGGTTGGCATAGATCGGCGAACCGTAGGTGGTCACCATATCGACCGTGTCGAATACGTCCTTGACCGCAATCGGCAAACCGTGCAGCGGTCCGCTGACCGCGGCACGATCGAGCGCTCGCGCGCGCTCGCGGGCACGGCTCGCATCGACCACCATCCAGGCGCGGACCTGCGCGTCGCGCTCGGCGATGCGCGCCAGGCAGTCGTCGAGCAGTGCCTCGGCGGTGATCTCGCGGGCGGCGAGCATGCGCGCGGCCTGCGTGGCGGAGAGACGGTTCAAGCGGGGCATGGACGAAGTCCTTCGGCAAAGAGATCGAATGTCATTGTGGCGCAGCGCCGGGTACCGCCTGCGCAGGCGTGCGCAGATGGCATGCCGCGAAATGACCCGGCGTCACTTCCGCAAGCACCGGTTCCTCGCGGCGGCAACGATCGAAGACGTATGGACAGCGCGTATGGAAGCGGCATCCCGGCGGCAGGTGGATGGGGCTGGGCACGTCGCCTGCCAGGATGATGCGCTTCCTCTGGGTCGTCGGGTCGGGAATCGGCACCGCGGACAGCAGCGCTTCGGTGTACGGATGCTGAGGTGCGTCGAACAGCTTTCGCGTCGGCGCGATCTCGACGATGCGCCCCAGGTACATCACCGCGACGCGATGGCTGATGTGCTGGACCACGGCAAGGTCGTGCGCGACGAACAGATACGAGAGCGCGAAATCGCGCTGCAGATCCACCAGCAGGTTGATCACCTGCGCCTGCACCGAGACATCGAGCGCGGACACCGGCTCGTCGCACACGATCAGACGCGGTCGCGGCGCGAGCGCCCGCGCGATGCCGAGCCGCTGCCGCTGGCCGCCGGAGAACTCGTAGGGATACTTCGCGAGCTGGTCGGGCCGCAGTCCCACGCGGTCGAACAGCGCGGCAACGCGTTCGCGGATCTGCGCGGCGCTTGCCGCCTCGAAGTTGCGGATCGGCTCGGCGACGATATCGGCTGCGCGCATGCGCGGATTGAGCGAAGCATACGGATCCTGGAACACCGCCTGGAGCTGGCGACGGTAGGGACGCATCGCCCGCCCCTTCAGGTGCTCGATCGCTTCGCCGCGCCAGCGGATGCTGCCGGCCGTCGCGTCGACCAGCTTGAGCACGGTCTTGCCCAGCGTCGATTTGCCGCAGCCGCTTTCGCCGACCAGTCCCAGCGTTTCGCCTTCGCCGATGCCGAAGCTCACGTCGTCGACGGCGTGCACCTCGCCTTGCGCACGACCGAGCACACCGCGATGCACGGGATAGTGCTTGGTGAGGTGCGACACCTCGAGCAGCGTGGCCGATGCCGTGCCTTCGTTGCGCGTTCCAGTGTTCATCGCTGGCTTTGCGACGATACGCGATCGGAGTGCCAGCATGCGGCGATATGCCCTGGCGCCTTTTGCTCGAGCGGCGGATATTCGCTGCGACAGCGGTCGCTCGCCAGGGGACAGCGTGGGGCGAAGGTGCAACCTGCAATCGGTTCGGTGAGCGAAGGCACCGTGCCGGGAATCTCGGCGAGCCGTCGCGCCCGATCGTGCTCGCGCAAGCGCGGCATCGAGTCGAGCAACCCGCGCGTGTAGGGATGGCGCGGGTGCGCGAAGAGGTCGATGACCGCGGCCTCCTCGACCTTGCGCCCTGCGTACATCACGACCACGCGCTGCGCCATCTCGGCAACGACGCCGAGGTCATGGGTGATAAGCACGATCGCCGCGCCGGTGCGGCTCTTGAGCTCGCGCATGAGATCGAGGATCTGCGCCTGTATGGTCACATCGAGCGCAGTGGTCGGCTCGTCCGCGATCAGCAGGCGCGGTTCGCAGGCGAGCGCCATCGCGATCATCACGCGCTGGCGCATGCCTCCCGAGAGCTGATGCGGATACTGATGGATGCGGCGCTCGGCTTCGGGAATGCGCACCAGGCGCAACATGTCCAGCGCGCGGTCCCAGGCGGCTTCGCGCGCAAGGCCGCGATGCAGCCGCAACACCTCGGCGATCTGGCGACCGATGGTGAGCACCGGGTTGAGCGAGGTCATCGGCTCCTGGAAGATCATCGAGATCGCGTCGCCGCGAATCTCGCGCATCTCGGCCAGCGGAAGCTGCAGTAGATCGCGCCCTTCGAACAGCACACGGCCCCCTACCGTCCTGCCGGGTGGCGAGGCGATCAGGCGCAGGATCGACAGCGAGGTCACGCTCTTGCCGCATCCCGACTCGCCGACGATCGCAAGGGTCTCGCCGCGCGCCACCGAGAACGACACGCCGTCCACCGCACGCACGACGCCGTCGCGAGTGAAAAAGTAGGTCTTCAGATCCTCCACCGCGAGCAGGGGCGCAGCATCGTTCGTGCCGTCGGCAGCGCCGGAGAATGCGTCGAGCGGCTCGACCACGTCGTTCATCTTCACATCCGCCGCGCGAGGCGCGGATCGAGCGCGTCGCGCATGCCGTCACCGAGCAGGTTCACCGCCAGCACGGTGAGCGAAAGAAAAACGCCGGGATACAGGATGAGGTAGCCGGCGATCTGGATCAGGCTGCGTGCCTCGGCCATGATGTTGCCCCAGCTCGGGATGTTGGGTGGCGTTCCGGCACCGATGAACGAGAGGATCGCTTCGGTGATCATCGCCGACCCGCAGACGTAAGTCCCCTGCACCAGCAACGGCGCCACGAGGTTGGGAAGCAGGTGACGGGCGAGGATGCGCGGCAGTGAAGTGCCCGACGCGATCGCGGCTTCCACGTACGGTTGCTCGCGCAGTGTCAGCACGAGACTGCGCACCAGCCGCACCACCCGCGGCATCTCCGCGATGGTGATGGCCGCGATCACGTTGCCCACGCTCGCCTTGGTGAGCGCCATGAGCGCGATCGCGAGCAGCACCGAAGGAATCGACATCAGGCCATCCATCACGCGCATCACCGGTGCGTCGAGCGCGCGTACGTATCCGGTCACCATTCCGATCGCGAGTCCGATGAGCGTCGAAAGAAGCGCAACCGAAAGCCCGACCGTCAGCGACACGCGCGACCCATACACCACGCGGCTGTAGACGTCGCGGCCGAGCATGTCGGTGCCGAACCAGTACATCTCCGACGGCGGCCGCAGGCGCTTGATCGGCGACACCGCCTCGGGGTCGACGGTGCCCAGCCACGGCGCGAGCACCGCGGCACCGATCACCAGCAACAGGATGACGGCACCCACGATCGCAGTGGGATGGCGACGGAAGGCATCGCGAAAACGCTTCCAGGTCGGCGATACCGATTTCGCCACCGGGACCGATGCGGCAAGCGTCGAGCTCATGTCAGTAACGCACGCGCGGATCGAACAGCACGTACGACAGGTCCACGGCGAGATTCACGAGGACGTACACCGCGGAGAAGATCAGGATCACGCCCTGGATGATGGGATAGTCGCGGCGCAGGATCGCATCGACGGTGAGCCGGCCGATGCCGGGCAGCGCGAACACCGTCTCGGTGACGATCGCGCCGCTGATGAGCAACGCCACGCCGACGCCGATCGTGGTCACCACCGGGATCGCGGCATTCTTGAGCGCGTGACCGATGAGGATGCTGTCGGGCGCGAGTCCCTTGGCTTCCGCGGTACGAATGTAGTCCTGCGCGAGCACCTCGAGCATGCTCGCACGTGTCATGCGCGCGATCAGCGCGACGTACACCGTCCCCAGTGCGATGCTCGGCAGGATCAGGTGCCTGAGCCATTCCCACACGCCGTCGTTCAGGTTGCGATAGCCCTGCACCGGAAGCAGGTCGAACTGGACCGAAAGGGTCAGAATCAAAGCGTAGGCGATGACGAACACGGGCACGGAGAAGCCGAGCACCGAAAAAGCCATCACGAGGCGATCGATCCAGCTGCCGGCCTTCGCGGCTGCGACCACGCCGATGGGAACCGCGACGATGATCGCCACCAGCAGCGTGCACAGCGTGAGCGATACCGTCGGCTCGATGCGCTGCCCGATCAGTTGGGTGACCGGAAGGTTGGTGAAGATCGACGTGCCGAGGTCGCCATGCAGCAGCGCCCAGATCCAGCGCCCGAAGCGGAACAGGAATGGATCGTCCAGGCCGAGCTGCGCGTGGATCCGCCGGATGTCCTCGTCGGTCGCGATGTCGCCGGCGATGACCGCGGCCGGATCGCCGGGCGTGAGGTACAGCAGGGAGAACACGACGAAGGCGACCACCGCCATGACGACGACCGTCGACAGGAGACGGCGGACGATGTAGGCCGTCATCCGCCGGGAACTCGCGCCTGTGCCATTGCCACGTTCACACCACGTTGCTGCACGACGCTAGACACGTGGCAAATGTGAGTCGCCCGGCATGACGCGCGCCGTTTCGTGCCCTTGTTCGCGGGCGCCGGCGGGCGCCCTAGGCGCTCGCCCGACAACCAACTCGGTGCAAAAGGCACGGCACCGCCCGCACTTGCGCCAGCGCACGAACGAACGCCTTTTGCGTCGATTGGATCATTTCTTCTCGACGTTCCACATGAACGTGACCGGAGCGATGATGATGCCGCTCAGGTTGGTACGGTAGGCCGTCGGCAGGATGAATTGCGAGGTCGGTACGTAAGGCACGAACTCGAAGGCGCGCGCCTGAACCGCTTCGGCGGCCTTCTTCGACGCGGCGGCATCGGTCGCGGCGAACCACGTATCGCGCAATTTCTCGATCGTCGGATCGTCGGCCCAGCCGAACCAGCCCGCCAGGCCGTTGCCGCGCACGGCGAAGTTGGTCGCCGGAGACGTCAAGTCGGGTCCGACGAGCCAGGTGTGGAAGA
>DATKLH010000078.1:0-15194 GCA_035542515.1 Casimicrobiaceae bacterium | reverse complement strand
CGATCTTCCAGGCCGACGTGACGGCCGATCAGCTCGCCGCGTTCAACGCCGCGACGCCGTACCGCGTCGCCTACAAGCACGCGCATTCGCAGCAGAACCCCGAGAAGGACTGGGGCCGCTTCACGCTCGACACGGTGCGCTTCGCCTTCTACGTGATCAACGAGCAGCTTGCCGACAAGTTCAACGACGGCACGAGCAAGTCCCAGTTCAAGCCCGACAACACGATCGTCATCGCATCGTCGGTTTCCAACGGCGGAGCGGCGGCCATTGCAGCGGCCGAGCAGGACGGCGAAGGTCTGATCGATGGTGTGGCCGTGGGCGAGCCGGTGCTCGAGCTTGCGCCCAACCCGAAGCTCAGCGTGGCGCGTGGCGCAACGGTGATCACCGGCGGTGCACGGCCGCTTTACGACTACTTCACGCTGGCGAACCTCTACCAGCCCTGCGCGTCGCTGTCCGCGCGGGCGGCCAACGCCTATGGGCTCGCGGCGGTGAAACCGGTGGTGGCGTTCGCGACCGCCCGCTGCACGGGATTGAAGGCCAAGGGCCTGCTCACCAAGGCAACCCTGACCGAGCAGGCGGACGAGGCGCTCGACATCCTGCTCACTGCGGGATGGCAGCCCGAATCGATCCCGATCATCCCGACGCATTACACGCTCGCGGTTCCGGCAGTCACCGTGAGCTACGCCAACGCTTACGGGCGCTTCGGCGTGGCTGACGCGATCTGCGGCCTCTCGTTCGCGCAGACCGATGCGACCGGCAAGCCCGTCGCCGTGACGCCCTCCGCTCTGGCAACCGTGTTCGCCACCGGCAATGGCGTTCCACCGATGACACTCGCGGGAGGCAACGTCAACATCGTCAACAACCTGAGTCCGGGCGGTGCAGTCAACGATCCTCTGTCCATCTCGCCTTCCACCGGGCAGCAGGACTACGACCTCGACGCAGCCGTGTGCCTGCGCAACCTGTGGACCGGCAGCGATGCGAATGCGCAACGCGTGCAAAAAGGCGTAGGCGAGACGCTGCGCAGCGCCAACCTGCACGGCAAGCCGGCGATCATCGTCGCCGGGCGCGCCGATACGCTGGTACCGGTCAACTTCAACGAGCGGCCCTATTTCGGCGAGAACAAGCTCGCGGAGGGCTCGAGCAGCAAGCTCACCTACATCGAGGTGACCAACGCCCAGCACTTCGATGCGTTCATCGACAACGCGGCGCTTCCGGGCTACGATTCGTCACTGGTTCCGTTGCACTACTACTTCCTGCAGGCGCTCGATCGGATGTACGCGAACCTGACCTCCGGTGCCGCATTGCCGCCGTCGCAGGTGGTGCGGACCACGCCGCGCGGCGGTACGCCCGGCGCTGCACCGCTGATCACCACGGCCAACCTCCCATCGATATCGAACACCCCAGCTGCTGCCGATCAGATCAGCTTCACCAACAACACGGTGGTAATTCCCGACTGATCGCACGGCGTTACGCCGCGCACGCTGCCATAAGGCGTGCCGGCCCCCTGATCCCGCAGGGGTAAAATAGAATGGCCACCCGCAATGGGTGGCCGTTTTGTTTGGCGGCGCGAGTGGCCGGCGAGGGGCCCCATCAATGGGGATCGCCGGCGGTTTGCGAGTCGCCGCTGCGGCCGACACTCGATGCCCCATTCACCGAAGAACTGCAACGAGGCCGCGAGCCATCTTCGAGGAAGTCATAAACGATGCCGCTCCTCATGACGCCGGAGGAAATCGTCTCCGAGCTCGACAAACACATCGTGGGCCAGGACGCTGCGAAGCGCGCGGTTGCCATAGCGTTGCGCAACCGCTGGCGACGCCAGCAGGTTCCCGAGCCGCTGCGACAGGAGATCACGCCCAAGAACATCCTGCTGATCGGACCCACGGGCGTGGGCAAGACCGAAATCGCGCGCCGGCTCGCGCGACTCGCCGATGCGCCGTTCATCAAGGTCGAAGCCACCAAGTTCACCGAGGTCGGCTACGTGGGCCGGGACGTCGACACGATCGTGCGCGACCTGGTCGAGGTCTCCGTCAAGCAGACCCGCGAAGCGGAGACGCGGAAGGTGCGCGACCGCGCGGCCGATGCCGCGGAGGAGCGCGTGCTCGACGCGCTGCTGCCACCCGCGCGTGAAGTCAACTTCTCGGACATGAAGCCGACCGACTCGGCGACGCGCCAGAAATTCCGCAAGATGCTGCGCGAAGGCGCGTTGGACGACAAGGAGATCGAGGTCGAGTTGAGCGTCATGCCGCCGCAGATGGAGATCATGGCGCCGCCGGGCATGGAGGACTTGACCTCGCAGATCCAGGGCATGTTCCAGCAGATCGGCGGAGGGCGGCGCAAGCTCAAGCGCATGAAGATCGAGGATGCGCTCAAGCAGCTCACCGAAGAGGAAGCGGGCAAGCTCATCAACGACGACGAGATCAAGGCTCGCGCGGTCGCTTCGGCCGAGCAGAACGGCATCGTGTTCATCGACGAGATCGACAAGATCGCCGCGCGCAGCGAAGTCCACGGTGCCGACGTATCGCGCCAGGGCGTGCAGCGCGATCTGCTGCCGCTGGTCGAAGGCACGACGATCACCACCAAGTACGGGATGATCAAGACCGATCACATCCTGTTCATCGCCTCCGGCGCGTTCCACCTCTCGAAGCCGTCGGACCTCATTCCCGAGCTGCAGGGACGCCTGCCGATTCGCGTGGAGCTTTCGCCGCTGTCGGTCGAGGACTTCGAGCGCATCCTGACGTCCACCGATGCGTGTCTCACGCGCCAGTACGAAGCGCTGCTCGGGACCGAGCAGGTCCACTTGCACTTCCAGCCGGACGGCATCCGGCGCATCGCGGAGATCGCGTTCGCGGTCAACGAGAAGCAGGAGAACATCGGCGCGCGACGCCTGTACACGGTGATGGAGCGCCTGCTCGAGGATGTGTCGTTCCACGCCGCGCGGCGTACCGGCGAGACCATCGCCATCGATGCCACGTTCGTCGATGACAAGCTCGCGGGCATCGCGGGGGACGACGAGTTGGCGCGGTACATACTTTGAAACCCGTAGTTAGTGGTTAGTAGTTGGTAGTTAGTGTGCGGCCGTATGTGGACACGAGGGGACACGAACATCAGGTCACCCGACCATACGAACCCCCTCGCGAATGGCACACTAACTACCAACTACTATCTGCGGGTTCAGGTGCTCCAACGCATCCTCCTCGACATCGTCCTCCCGGTCTTCGCCGTGGTTCTGCTCGGCTACGGCTACGCGAAGCGCGTCAAGCCGGACATGACCTATGTGAACCGGATCAGCCTGAACGTGCTGTCGCCCGCGCTCATCTTCTCCGCGCTCACCAGCCGCGATTTCGAGGTGGGCGAGCACGTGCTGCTGATGATCGGTACCGTCGCAGTGGTGCTGGGCTCGGGGCTGGTGGCGTGGCCGGTCGCACGCGCGCTGCGCGTCGATCCGAAGACCTTCGTGCCTCCGATGATGTTCAACAACTGCGGCAACATGGGGCTGCCGCTCGCGATGCTCGCATTCGGCGCCGCCGGCTTTCCGCAGATGGTCGCGATGTTCGCCATCTCCAACCTGCTGCAGTTCACGCTCGGCGTTTGGCTCGTCAATCACCACGCGCGCTTCATCCACCTGCTGCGCAATCCGATGGTATGGTCGACCGTCATCGGCTTCGCGTGCGCGCTGCTCAGGCCGTCGCTGCCGCAATGGCTGGTCACGTCGATCAAGCTCGTCGGCGACGCGCTGATTCCGATGATGCTGCTTTCGCTGGGCGTGCGGCTGTCCGACGTGCGCTGGAGCGAATGGCGACTCGGCGCGATCGGAGCGATCGTGCGGCCGTTGAGCGGTGTTGCCATCGCCCTGCTGATCGCGCCGCTGCTGGGCCTTACCACCACCCAAAAAGGACTGCTCGTCCTGTTCGGAGGCTTGCCTCCGGCCGTGCTCAACTTCATGGTCGCCGAGCAGTTCCGGCAGGAGCCCGCCAAGGTGGCCTCGATCGTGTTGATCGGAAACGCCGCGGCGATTGCGTTCGTTCCCCTGGCGCTGCGCATTGCGCTAAGGTGACAAGAGCAGGCGATGGGCGATGGGCGATGGGCGATGGGCGATGGGCGATGGGCGATGGGCGATGGGCGATGGGCGATGGGCGATGGGCGATGGCGATGGCGATGGCGATAGGCGATAGGCGACAGGCGACAGGCGACAGGCGACAGGAGCGAAGCGTGAATCTTCATCGCATGCTGATGCAGCGCGATGCCGAGAGGCGGCCACTGCGTGTGGGCTTGATCGGCGCAGGCAAGTTCGGCGCGATGTATCTCGCGCAAGCGAAGCACACACCGGGGATCCACATCGTCGGAATCGCCGATCTCAAGCCGGAGCGCGCCAAGGCGTCGCTTGCGCGCACCGGTTGGGCCACCGAGCGTTACGCCGCAGCTTCGCTCGAACAAGCCGCCGGCAACGGCACGACGTGCATTGGCGAGGACAGCGTCGCGCTCATCGCCTCGCCGTACATCGACATCGTGATCGACGCGACCGGACATCCCGCGGCCGGCATCCGGCACGCGCTCGCATGCTGCGCGAACCACAAGCACATCGTGATGGTCAACGTCGAAGCCGATGCGCTCGCCGGTCCGCTGCTCGCGCAACGCGCGCGCGAAGCCGGCATCGTGTACTCGCTCGCGTGGGGCGACCAGCCCGCGCTGATCTGCGACCTGGTCGATTGGTGCCGGACCGCGGGCTTCGAAGTCGTCGCAGCGGGGAAGGGCACCAAATTCCTTCCGCAGTATCACGAATCGACACCGGCGAGCGTGTGGCCGCACTACGGCTTCACGCCCGAGCAGGTCGCCGCCGGAGACTTCAACGCCCAGATGTTCAACTCATTCCTGGACGGGACCAAGAGCGCGATCGAAATGGCAGCCGTGGCGAACGCGACCGGCCTTACGCCCTCACCCGACGGACTCGCGTTCCCTCCTTGCGGCGTGGACGATCTTCCGCGTGTGCTGCGGCCCCGCGAGGATGGCGGCTGCCTGCACCACGCCGGGCAGGTCGAGGTGATCTCCAGCGTCGAGCGCGACGGGCGACCCGTGTTTCGCGATCTGCGCTGGGGTGTCTACGTGACCTTCCGTGCCGGCAGTCGTGAAGGCGAAGACTACGTGCGGCGCTGCTTCGCGGAATACGGCTTTTCGACCGATCCGTCGGGTCGTTATTCGGCGATGTACAAGCCCTATCACGCGATCGGCCTCGAGCTCGGGATCAGCGTGGCTTCGATCGGCTTGCGTGGCGAGCCGACCGGAGCGCCGCGCGCATGGCATGCCGATGTCGTGGCGACCGCGAAACGCGACCTGCAGGAAGGCGACACACTCGATGGCGAAGGCGGCTACACCGTGTACGGCAAGCTGATGCCGGCGTCGGCATCGCTCGCGTTGCGCGGCCTGCCGCTGGGCCTCGCGCATGGCGTCAAGCTCCGTCGCGCCGTCGCGGCGCACACGCCGGTACGATGGGAAGACGTCATCTTCGACGCAACCGATCCGGCCGTCGGATTGCGTCGCGAAATGGAGCGCGAAGCGGCAACGCACGGGACGAAAACCGCTATCCTCGTTGCGTGAACGAATCCGAAGATCCCGTTGCCGCACCCACCCAAAGCGCGGCAGCCGTCGAAGCGTTGGCTGCCGCCGCGCCGGTCGCGCCCGGTGCATCGGCCGAGGTCATGCCGTTCACGTTCACCGGCCGTACGAGCGAGTACTTTCGCATCTGGGCCGTATCGCTGGCGCTGTCGATCCTCACGCTGGGCGTCTACTCGGCATGGGGCAAGGTGCGCAAGAAGCGCTACCTGTGTCATCACATGCGTCTGGCCGGTGACGGCTTCGACTTCCGCGGCTCGCCGCTCGCGGTCCTGCGCGGACGGGTGATTGCGGTCGTCCTGCTCGGCGGCATCGCGCTCGGCAGTCACCTCATGGTCGAGATACAAGTCGCATTCATCGTGCTGCTCGTGCTTCTCACGCCATGGATCGCCGTTGCGTCCGCGCGTTTCAACGCGCGCAACACGTACTACCGCAACATTGCTTTCGATTTCGACGGCCGCCTTGGTGCCGCCATCAAGGTGTTCCTCGGTTTCGGCGCTCTGGCGCTCGTCACGCTGGGACTCGCCTATCCATGGTTCCGTGCGACGCGGGCGCGTTTCCTCGTGACTGGCCACCGCTATGGCGCGACGCCGTTCGTCGCCAGGATCGGTACGGGCGAGTTCGTCCTCGTGTACCTGCTCGCGGCGGTCGCGGTGGTCGGTTGTGCCGCGGCGTTCGGCTTTGCCTCGGCGTTGCTGTTCACAGCGCACCGCGGGGCGGCCAGCGACCGCGGATCTTCAACCGGATTCCTGGTGGCGCTTGGGCTGTTCTATGCATCGTACTTCGTGGTGTTCGCGTTCGTCCGTGCGCGCACGCAAAACCTGATTGCGAACGGCACGCTCGTCGGACCGCTGCGCCTGCAGAGCGAGCTTCGCGGCGCACGGCTGTCGTGGCTGTATCTCACGAATGCAATCGTGGTGGTCGCCACGCTGGCACTGGCAACCCCGTGGGCAGTGATGCGCCTCGCGCGCTATCGCGCTCGCACGCTTACGCTGCTGGCGTCGGCGCCACTCGCGACACTGGCAGGTGCATCGCCCGGAAACGCAACGGCCACGGGCGCCGAGGTCAGCGATCTGTTCGACGTGGACGTCGCGCTGTGATCGAGCTTGCAGGAACGCGTTACGACGGTCGCGCGCCCATCGGGCAACCGGTGAGGCTCGCCATCGACGGCGATGATGTCGCGCTCATTGCGCCGGACTCCATCGTCCGCTATCCGCGCGCCATGCTCGATGTCGACGCGGCAATTCCCGGTGTCGCGCGACGCGTACGTGTGCCTGACGGCAGCGTCATCGAACTGGCAGCCAGTACGAGCCTCGAGGCGATCGGAGCCGGTTGCGATCGCGTCGCGCGCTTCGGCTCTTATCTGGAATCGCGCTGGCTCGCCACGGTGCTGGTCGCGTCTGTGGCAGCCTCGATCGTCTGGCTGGTGGTCGCGTACCTGTTGCCGCTCGCGGCGGAACCGGCTGCGCGTTCGCTAAGGCCCGAGGTCGAGCGTGCCATCGGCGTCCACGCGCTCGCATCGATCGACCGCCTGGTCGCACGACCCAGCGCACTCGCCAAGACGGAGCGCGATCGCATCGCAGCGCGTGTGGCCGCATTTCTGGACGGCGAGCCGCAGCTGCGCGACTATAAGCTCGAGTTCCGCAGGATGAGCGGCCCGAATGCCTTCGCCCTGCCGGGGAACATCGTCGTGGTCACCGACGAGCTCGTCGGCTTCGTTCAAAGCGATGACGAGTTGCTTGCGGTGATCGCGCACGAGCTCGGCCACCTGAACGGACACCACGCGGTGCGTCTGGTGCTGCAGCAATCGGGCATCGCCGTGCTGGCGACCGTCCTGGCCGGAGATGCGGTGGGCATGACGTTTCTCGCGGCCGCCGTGCCCGCAACGCTTCTCGACGCCCGCTATTCGCGCACTTTCGAGGCGGAGGCCGACGCATACGCGTTCGCGCTGCTGAGCCGACACGGCATTTCGCCACGGGTGTTCGCGGACGTGATGCGACGTTTCGCGAGCGATCGGCGCACCGTCTCGTCGAGCGATCCGCTTTTTCGCTACCTGAGCTCGCATCCCGCGACCGGAGAGCGCATCGAGAGCGCCGAAAAGGCCGCGCGCGACATGACGCCGTCGCGCCAGTGACGGGTCACACCAAGCCAGGGAACAACGAGAGGTCTTGCTATGGACTCGGCCGCACGCCTCAACGGCTGGCCACGCTCTTGCCCGACGAATCGAGGCTCCCCAGGGCGTCAAGCACGGTTTTCTTCTGCAGGACTTCGGGCAGCAGCAGTGGCGGCTGGCCGGGACGATACAGCACGTAGACGGGCACGCCGTTGCGTCCGAGCGACGCGAGCGCGCGGGTGATGGCCGGATCGCGACGCGTCCAATCCGCTCGCTGCAATTCCACGTTGCTGCGCGCGAACGCCTCGCGAACCGCGTCGGTATTGAGCACCAGCTTCTTGTTCACCTGGCAGGTCACGCACCACGCCGCCGTGAAGTCGACGAACACCGCCCGACCAGCGTTGGTCGCCTCGGTGATGCTCGCGGCATCGAATGGCCGCCACGCACCCTCGGCCATCTGCGTCGATGTCGCGGCGGTTGCCGTTGCGCTCGAATCGCGATCGCCCAGGAACAGCGGCCGAGCGACCACGACGGCACCGATCAGCCCCGCGGCAGCGATGACCTGCCACGCGCGCGCACCGCCTGCACGATAGATGCGCCACGACCACAGCACGAACGCCACGACGACCAGCGTCGCGAGCAGGCGCATGACCGCATCGTTGTCGAGCTGTGCGCCGAGCACCCAGGCAAGCCACGCGACCGTCGCGTACAGCGGGAATGCGAGCAGTTGCTTCATGCGCTCCATCCACGCACCCGGACGCGGGAGCACGCGACGCCAGCCGGGGAACCAGGTCAGCAAGCCATAAGGCAACGCCATGCCCACGCCGAGGGCGATGAACACCGCCAGCGTGGCGGCAGTGGGTTGCGCAAGCGCGAATCCGAGCGCCGCGCCCATGAACGGCGCCGTGCATGGCGATGCGATCACGACGGCGAGAATGCCGGACAGGAAGGCATCGGCGTAAGGATTGCGCGCGGTCCACCCCGCAGCGGATGCCGGTACCAGCGTTCCGAACTCGAATACTCCGGACAGATTCAACGCAAGCACGAAGAACAGCAGCGCAAGCGCGGTCACCATCGCCGGCGATTGCAGCTGAAAGCCCCAGCCGAGCTGTTCGCCAGCCGCACGAAGCACGAGCATGATCGCGGCGAGCCCGAGAAACGTTGCGATGACACCGAGGCCGAACCCGATACCCTGCAAGCGCATGGTGCGATGGTCGACATGACCCGGTGCCGCGAGCGAAAGCGCCTTGAGCGACAGCACCGGAAACACGCAGGGCATGAGATTCAGGATCATGCCGCCGAGGAACGCGAAGACGATCGCCGGAACGAGCGTCGTGGCGGCGACGAGCTCTTCGGAGGGTGGCGCGACGTTGAGCACGGGTGCGGGCGCGGACGCAGCAGCGGCGGACGCCGCGACACTGCCAACGAGCGGCACCTTCAATGTTGCAGCCTTGAGCGATGTGCCGTTGCCGAGCGTGTTGCTTGCGCTCACGACGCCCTCGAGATCGCCGAAGTCACCCTTCAACTGACTCGATACCGGCAGCTTCAGGACGTAAGCGCCGGATGCGTCGCGCTCCATCGGTTGCGGCGCCGACGGCTCGATGCGGTTCTCGGCATACGGAAAGAAGCGCAGCGTTCCCGCATCGATCGCGCCAGCGGTGGACGTGAGCGAAACAACGACGGTGGCACCCTCGCCGCGAGCTTCGACCTTCCAGCCTTGCAACGGGCGCGGCAGCGCAGCTCGCGCCGCCGCGATCGGCGCCGACCAGCGCGGGTCGGGCGTGCTCTTGGCCGCGATCGGAAGCGAGAGCGTCAGATCGGCACCGTCGGGGATGCAGGTTTCCTTGCACACCAGCCAGTCGGCGCGCGCGGCCAGGTTGGCGGTCGAGCCCGGCACGGCATCGCGCGGCACGCTGACCCGAACCAGGTGCATCACTTCGTTCTCGTATCCGTAGTTCACGAGCGGGCCGGCGGGCAACGCGTGCGGGGCGGGCCACTCGATGTCGCCGGCGCCATATCCCTGTGGCAGCTTCCACGCGAGCGTGGTCGGGAGGCCCGAATCGCCGGGATTGCGCCAGTAGGTGTGCCAGCCCTTCTGGATGTCGAGCCGCAACGCAACGTCGAGTGTCTGGCCGGGGCTCACCGCCTTGTCGGCGGCGACGAGCTCGGCGACGACGTGCTCGGTCTTCACCGGAGCCCCCGACGCGAAGCCCGCGAAGGCCATCAGCGCTGCCAGAACTGCGACGGCGAAAGAACGGCAATTCCAACGGGGACCGATGCGATTCAAGTTGAAGCGTTCCTTGGAGTTTTGCATTGCCGGCACGAACCCGCCGTGCCCGGAAGCTATAATTTTGCCATTCTGCGGGCCGGGGAATCGTTGATCCGCCTCATCCCGGCGAACGGACGTTTCCTACCCCCGACCGGCGGTTGCGACCGGTGTCCCCCGCGACGCCCACGCTGCAGCCGCGCGACCTCCCCATGCTCGAAGCCCTGGTCGTTTCCACCGGCGTGGTCGCGCTCGGCGAGATCGGCGACAAGACCCAGCTGCTCGCGCTGATGCTTGCGACGCGCTTTCGCCGTCCCTGGCCTATCGTCGCCGGCATCGCCGTCGCCACGCTCCTCAACCATACCGTCGCCGGCCTGGTAGGACAGTGGGTTCGCTCGGCAGTGCCCGCCGACTGGCTCAAATGGCTCCTTGCCCTTTCGCTGTTCATCGTGGCGGCGTGGACGCTCAAGCCGGACAAACTCGATCGCGCAACAGCACCCTCCTCGCACTTCAGCGTGTTTACAGTTACAGCGGTCTCTTTCTTCCTCGTCGAAATCGGCGACAAGACGCAGATCGCGACCGCGTTACTGGCGGCACGCTTCGCCGCGCTGAGCGCGGTGGTGGCCGGAACGACGCTCGGCATGCTGATCGCGGATATCCCGGTGGTATTTGCGGGCCACCTGGTGGGCGAGCGGATTCCGCTCAAGCTGGTCCGCGTGGTCGCCGCGCTCATCTTCGCCGCGCTCGGGTTCTGGGTGCTGGTTGCCGGCGTCGGCTGAACGCCTTGCCGGTGGGCGATAGGGTCGGCGATGGGCGCTTGTGCACGCTTCGGTGCCTGGCGATGATGCAAAAGTCGCATGCCGGCGTAATCAGTCGATGCGGACGCGTGGTCGCCGAGACGCGTCGTACACAGACCATGCGCCTATCGCCCTATCGCCCTATCGCCCATCGCCCATCGCCCATCGCCCATCGCCCATCGACCATCGCCCATCGACCATCGACCATCGACCATCGACCTCAACCATCGCCCATCGCCTATTGCATCGCGCCGGTCGCGCGCGACACCGCCGGTATAATCAAACAGTTAAACGCTCGTCGCGCGCGATCTCATGACCCCATTCGACCCCGCCGTCATCGAAACCCGCGCGCGCGCCGCATGGATCGAGGGCGAGGTCTACCGTGCGACCGAGAACGACCCGCGTTTTCCCAAGGGCAAGTTCTACTGTGTCTCGATGCTGCCGTATCCGTCGGGCAAGTTGCACATGGGGCACGTGCGCAACTACACCATCAACGACATGATGTACCGGCACCTCCGGATGCGCGGGTACAACGTGCTCATGCCGATGGGGTGGGACGCCTTCGGATTGCCGGCCGAGAACGCCGCGATGAAGAGCGGCCAGCCGCCGGCCAAATGGACCTACGCCAACATCGCGTACATGAAGCAGCAGATGCAGGCGATCGGGCTTGCGATCGACTGGTCGCGCGAGATCGCCGCGTGCGATCCGAACTACTACAAGTGGAACCAGTGGATGTTCCTGCGCATGCTCGAGAAGGGCATCGCGTACCGCAAGACCCAGGTGGTCAACTGGGATCCGGTCGACCAGACGGTGCTCGCCAACGAGCAGGTGATCGACGGGCGCGGCTGGCGCACCGGCGCCGTGGTCGAGAAGCGCGAAATCCCCGGCTACTACCTGAAGATCACCGACTACGCCGAGGAGCTCCTCCAGTTCCTCGATCGCATGCCGGGCTGGCCCGAGCGCGTCAAGACGATGCAGGCCAACTGGATCGGCCGCAGCGTCGGCGTGCGTTTCGCGTTTCCGCACGACATCCGCGGTGCGGACGGCAAGCCGATCAACGACGGACGCCTGTACGTCTTCACCACGCGCGCCGATACGATCATGGGCGTGACCTTTGTCGCTGTCGCGCCGGAGCATCCGCTCGCGAGCCACGCTGCGACGCGTGATCCAAAGGTGCATGCGTTCGTCGAGGAAGCGCGCCGCGGCAGCGTGACGGAAGCCGATCTCGCGACCATGGAGAAGAAGGGCGTGCCGACCGGATTGTTCGTCACGCATCCGCTCACCGGCGACAGAGTCGAGGTGTGGGTCGGCAACTACGTGCTGATGGCCTACGGCGACGGTGCGGTGATGGGCGTGCCGGCGCACGACGAGCGCGACTTCGCGTTCGCCAGGAAATACGGGCTCCCGATCAAGCAGGTCATCGCGGTCGAAGGCGAGTCGTTTTCGACCGATGGTTGGCAGCCGTGGTATGAAGACAAGGCGCGCGGCCGCGTGGTGCATTCGGGCAAATACGACGGCCTCGCGTACGAAGCCGCCGTTGACGCGATCGCTACCGATCTCGCCGCGATGGGCCTCGGCGAAAAGCGCACGACTTATCGCCTGCGCGACTGGGGCATCTCGCGCCAGCGCTATTGGGGCACACCGATCCCGATCATCCACTGCGCCAAATGCGGCGCGGTCCCGGTGCCCGAGAAGGATCTGCCGGTGGTGCTCCCGGAGGACTGTGTCCCCGACGGCACCGGCAACCCGCTCAACAAGCGCGAGGACTTCCTGAACGTCGCGTGTCCGCGCTGTGGCGGTTCGGCTCGACGCGAAACCGACACGATGGACACCTTCGTCGACTCGTCGTGGTACTACATGCGCTATGCATGTCCCGACGCGTCGACCATGGTCGATGCGCGCAACGACTACTGGATGCCGATGGACCAATACATCGGCGGCATCGAGCATGCGATCCTGCACCTGCTCTACGCGCGGTTCTGGACCAAGGTGATGCGCGACATGGGGCTGCTGCGTTTCGACGAGCCGTTCACGCGCCTGTTCACGCAGGGCATGCTGCTCAACCACATCTTCCTGCGTCGCAACGAGCGCGGCGGCATCGAATACTTCCCGCCCGGCGAGATCGATTTCACCTACGATGCGGAAGGACGCATCACCGGCGGCACGTTCCGCGGCGATGGCAAGCCGGTGGAATACGCCGGGGTGGGCACCATGTCCAAGTCGAAGCTCAACGGCGTGGATCCGCAGGATGTCATCGATCGCTATGGTGCGGACACCGCGCGGCACTTCGTGATGCGCGCCGGTCCTCCGAGCGATACCGCGATCTGGTCCGACGGCGGATTGGAAGGCAGTCACCGCTTTCTTCGCCGCTTGTGGACCTTCGCGCACGGCAAGAGCGATGTCGTCCAATCGGCCAACGGCGCATTCGACTGGCGCGATGCAGCCGACAGCGTGCGATCAGCGCGCCGCGAGTTGCACACGACGCTGAAGCAGGCGAACTACGACTACGAACGGATCCAGTACAACACCGTGGTGTCGGCCGGCGACAAGATGCTGAACGCGCTGGAAGCGTTGCCGGCCGATGCACCGGGCGCGGCCGCGCTGTATCGCGAAGGCCTCTCGATCCTGTTGCGCGTCCTCTATCCGGTCGTTCCGCACACGACGTATGTGCTATGGCAGGAGCTACGTCTGCACGAAGAGCTCGGCGACCTGATCGATGCGCAATGGCCGGACGTCGACGAGTCGGCCCTGATGCAGGACCAGATCGAGCTCGTGCTGCAGGTGAACGGCAAGCTGCGCGGCAAGATCGTCGTACCGGCGTCGGCGGATCGCGCCGCGATCGAGAAGGTTGCCGCGAACGCGCCGGAAGTCGCAAGGCACGCGAACGGCGCACCGGTGAAGAAGGTCGTGGTGGTGCCTGGACGGCTCGTGAATGTGGTCGTGTAGCCTCGGTACTACGGATCACTGCCCTACCGTCGCGCGGCTCATCGACCGGCGAGGCGGACGCTGTGGTTTGGTTGAGGCACTTCCGCGAGGCGTCATTGTCTCCTTCGTCGTCCTGGCGAAAGCCGGGACCGAGTGACGTGCGCAGCGCTTCCCGCACAGCTTCGGGGAATAGATGCTCGGTTCCGGAAAATCAACTTCGCACGGTCCCGGCTTTCGCCGGGACGACGGCGTGACGACACCCGATCTCCGCCTGCGCAGGGATGACGAGCGAACGTCACTGAGTCCCCGCCTTCGCAGGCATGACGAGCGAGCGTCACTGGATCCCCGCCTGCGCGGGGATGACCAGCAAGGGAAGCGAGGCGCACTGCGCGCAGTGCTCGTCCTCGCCTCGCTTCCGTTGCTGGTCAGTTGCGGGTTTCAGTTGCGCGGCTCGGCGACGTATCCGTTCGAGACCATCTACGTCAACAGCACCGGCTCCCCGCCGCTCGGCACCGAGCTGCGACGCATCCTCACTTCGTCGACCAGCGCCAAGCCGGTAGACGTCGCGAGCAAAGCGCAGGTGATCCTCGACGTGCCGATCGTTGCGGACGACAAGGAAGTGCTCTCGCTGTCATCTGCCGGCGCGGTGCAGGAATACCAGCTGACCAAGCGCATCACCTTCCGCCTGCACGACACCGACGGGAACGATTGGCTTCCGCCGGCGGAGATCGTCGTTCGACGCGCGTATACGTTCAATCAGTCGCAGGTGCTCGCGCGCGACGCCGAAGAGCAGCGGCTGCTCCAGGAAATGCAGACCGACATCGTGTATCAGCTCGTGCGTCGGCTGCAGGCGGCGAAGAAGCCGGCGTGATGAGCGCAGGGCGATAGCAGCTGAAAGACAGGCGAAAAGGGCAAAAGCAGGCGATAGGATGAAGGGCGGGTGACCATCGCCCATCGACCATCGACCATCGACCATCGCCCATCGCCCATCGCCCATCGCCCGCTTTTCCCCCATGCCCTCCCTCCGCCCTGACGACCTCGATGCGCATCTGAAGCGTGGCCTTCAGCCGCTGTACGTCATCCACGGCGACGAGCCGCTCGGCGCGCTGGAAGCCGGCGACGCGATTCGCGCGGCGGCACGCGCGGCGGGCTACACCGAGCGCGAGGTCTTCGTCGTCGAGCCGGGGTTCAAGTGGGACGCACTGCTGGCAGCCAACGCGAACCTCGCACTGTTCGGCGATCGCAAGCTCATCGATCTGCGCATCCCGACCGGCAAGCCCGGCGTCGAGGGCGCAAAAGCGCTCGAACGGTATGCGGCGGAACAGAACCCCGACAACCTCACGCTCGTCGCGTTGCCGAGGATCGACCGCGCGACACAGTCGTCGGCCTGGTTCACGGCGCTCGAATCGCGCGGTGTCAGCATCGTCGTGCAGGCACCCGAGCGCGAGGCGTTGCCGCGCTGGGTGAGCGCGCGGCTGGCACGTCA
>DATKLH010000077.1:0-3534 GCA_035542515.1 Casimicrobiaceae bacterium | reverse complement strand
TTGCGCAGGCGGCCTGTTTCGGCGGCCGCTAATCGAGCGCGAAGCGCGAGGTTAAGCGAAGTGGAGCGCAGAGGCGGACGCAAAGCACATGCGCGCGCAACAGGGCATCCTCGAAAGTGTTGCATCTCACGATGCAGCTTGCGGGGCATGCCTCGTGTGCGGGGTGCCATTCGAGCAGCTGCTAGTGCTTTCGCCGGGACGACGGTTGACCTGGTCCCACGCATCATCCGTCGTCGAGTACTGATTTGCGCGCCCATCGCCCATCGCCTATCGTCCCTAGCCTATCGTCCCTAGCCTATCGCCCCTAGCCTATCGCCCCTAGCCTATCGCCCCTAGCCCGCAAGATGATCGACCACACCGGTGTTTCCGTCAGTGATATCGTCCGCAGCAAGAAATTCTACGCCGAGGCGCTCGCTCCCCTGGGTTACGCGCTGATCATGGAGTTCGAGTTTGGCGCAGGATTCGGAGTACCGCCGAAGCCCGACTTCTGGATCGGCGCAGGCAAACCCAACGATCCACGCGTGCACGTCGCCTTTCGCGCGGACTCTCGCAAGCTCGTCGACCAGTTCTACCGGGCCGCGATCGCCGCCGGCGGACGCGACAATGGCCCGCCCGGCCTGCGGCCTGATTATCATCCGAACTATTACGGCGCGTTCGTGCTCGACCCCGATGGCCACAACATCGAAGCGGTCTGTCACGCACCCGCCTGAATCCTTGTCCTGATGCGTTCGTTCCGGAGGCTCGTCATGTCGCCCTCGCGTCTGCTGCCGATGTCGTGGTCCGCGTTGCTGCGGGCGTTGTGCACAACGTTGCTCGTGCTTGCCATCGCTCCATCGGCCGCCGCGCAGCGTTATCCGGAAAAGCCGATCCGCTTCATCATGACCGCGCCGGCGGGCAGCTCGATCGACACGCTCGGACGCACGATCGCCGACAAGCTCAAGGATCGCCTCGGGCAGCCGGTGATCGTCGAGAACAAGCCGGCCGCGGGTGGAACCGTCGCGGTTGCCGAGGTCGCTCGTGCGGCGCCCGATGGTTACACGATGGTGCTCGGCTTCCCCGGTCCGCTCGCCTTCGCGCCGCTGTTGCAAAAGCTTTCCTACGATGTGCAGAAGGACCTTGCGCCGGTCATCACGACCTCGAATCAACCGAGTGTCCTGGCCGTCAATGCGGCGGTACCGGCCAAAACGCTGCAGGAGCTGATCGCGTATGCGAAGGCCAATCCGGGCAAGCTCAACTACGCCTCGGTCGGCAACGGCAGCTCGTCGCATCTGAGCATGGAGCTGTTGAAGTCGATGGCCGGCGTCGACATCGTGCACGTACCGTTCAACGGCTCGCCGCCGGCGGTCACCGCAACGGTGCAGGGCGAAACGCAGATGATCTTCGCGGTCATGCAACCGCTGCAGGCGCAGATCCAGGCCGGCAAGCTTCGCGCGATCGCGGTGACCACCGCCAGGCGCTTTGCGCTGCTTCCCGATCTGCCGACGATCGCCGAAAGCGGCTATCCCGGATTCGAGTCGAACGCGTGGAACGGCATCCTGGTACCCGCTGCAACGCCGAGGCCGATCGTCGAGCGCCTCAACGCGGAGATCAACGCCGTGCTCAAGATGCCCGACGTGGTCCAGCGCATGAACTCGCAGGGCTTCGAGCTCGTCGGCGGAACGCCGGAAGAGTTCGGCAAGCTGATTCGCAGCGACGTCGAGCGCTGGGCGCCTGTGATCAGGAAGGTCGGCCTCAAAGTCGACTAGCGGTGGCCGGGTTGCACGGGCTTCGCCCGCTGAAAGGCGTTGCCCGGTTGTTGGTTGTCAGAGGATCTAGAGATGACGCCCGCGGCATGCATGAGAGCCAAGCTCACTTCGCGTCTTCGTCTCCTCCCGTCAACCGCGGCAGCGGCGAGCTCTCGGCGGGACGCAGCAGGCCGGTCTGCGTGTAGGTCTTGAGCTTTTCGCGCGTGTCGATGATGTCGAGGTTGCGCATCGTCAACTGGCCGATGCGGTCTTGCGGCGTGAAGAACGCTTCGCCCTTTTCCATCGTGAGGCGCTCGGGCTTGTAGGTGAGGTTCGGACTGGTCGTGTCGAGCACGAAGTAGTCGTTGCCCGCGCGCAGCTCCAGCGTCACTTCGCCGGTTACCGCGCGCGCGACCCAGCGCTGAGCGCTCTCGCGACGCATCATCGCCTGGGGATCGAACCAGCGCCCCTGGTAGAGCAGCCGGCCGAGCTCGCGACCGTTCGCGCGGTAGTGCTCGATCGTGTCCTCGTTGTGAATGCCGGTCACCAGGCGCTCGTACGCGATGAACAACAGCGCCATGCCGGGCGCTTCGTAGATGCCGCGGCTCTTCGCCTCGATGATGCGATTCTCGATCTGATCGCTCATCCCGAGACCATGGCGGCCGCCGATGGCGTTGGCTTCGCTCATCAGCGCGACCTCGTCAGCGAAGCTCATGCCGTTGAGCGCGACCGGACGACCTTCCTCGAAGCGAACGGTGACCGTCTCGGGCTTCACGCCGACGCCCTCGCGCCAATAGGCCACGCCCATGATCGGCTCGACGATGCGAATGCCCTTGTTCAGGTATTCGAGATCCTTCGCTTCATGCGTTGCGCCGAGGATGTTCGAGTCGGTCGAGTACGCCTTCTCGACGCTCATCTTGTAGCCGAACCCGGCGCGATCGAGGTACTCCGACATCTCCTTGCGCCCACCGAGCTCGTCGATGAACTGCTGGTCGAGCCAGGGCTTGTAGATGCGCAGGCTCGGGTTGGCGAGCAGACCGTAGCGGTAGAAGCGCTCGATGTCGTTGCCCTTGAAGGTGCTGCCGTCGCCCCAGATATTCACATCGTCTTCGCGCATCGCGACCACGAGCATCGTGCCCGTGACGGCGCGACCGAGCGGCGTGGTGTTGAAGTACATCGCTCCTGCAGTCGAGATGTGAAAAGCCCCGGACTGCAGCGCCGCGATGCCTTCGGCCACCAGCGCCGCACGACAGTCGATCAGTCGTGCACGCTCGGCTCCGTACTGCAGCGCGCGACGCGGGATGTCGTCGTAGTCGGGCTCGTCGGGCTGGCCGAGATTGGCGGTGTACGCGTAGGGGATCGCACCCTTTGCGCGAATCCAATGCAGCGCCGCGCTGGTGTCGAGCCCGCCGGAGAAGGCGATGCCGATCTTCTGGCCGACCGGGAGACGCTGCAGGATTTGGCCCATGGATGGTCGAAACGGCTGTAGAGGAGCGAACCTATAATTCTAGCCGAGCACTGCGTCATGAGCGCCGCGCCGTATCACCACCCACGCGTTCCGCGACGATGAACGATCCCACCTCCGACGACAGCCTTCAGCGGCTGGCCGAAGCGACGCGCCTGCACCACGCCGGGCGTCTGGACGCGGCCGAAGAAGTATACGCAGCGCTACTGAAGAGCACCCCGAACGATCCCATCGCATTGATCAATGCAGGGCTGCTCGCCGTGGCGCGCAGCGATCCGGCGCTGGCCATCGAGCGCCTGCAGCGCGCGATCAGCATCGTGCCGGCCAATGTCGTTGCACTCGCGG
>DATKLH010000076.1:0-5267 GCA_035542515.1 Casimicrobiaceae bacterium | reverse complement strand
ACGCGTCGAGATCCCTTCGTTGCGGAAATTCCGGTTGATCTCGAACACCTTCTCCATGCCGCCGACGACGAGCTTCTTCAGGTAGAGCTCCGGCGCGATGCGCAGGTAGAGCTCCATGTCGAGCGCGTTGTGGTGCGTCATGAACGGACGCGCTGCCGCACCGCCCGGAATCGGGTGCAGCATCGGCGTTTCCACTTCGAGGTAGCCGCGTGCGACGAAGAACTCGCGGACCGCCTGGACGATCTGCGAGCGCTTGAGGAAGATGTCGCGACTCGCCGGATTGGTGATGAGATCGACATAGCGCTGGCGATAGCGTTGCTCGGTGTCGGTCATGCCGTGGAACTTCTCCGGCAGCGGACGCAGCGCCTTGGTGAGCAGGCGCACGCCATCGCACCGGACCGACAGCTCGCCGGTCTTGGTCTTGAACAGGGTTCCGCCGGCACCGACGATATCGCCGAGGTCCCAGCGCTTGAAGTCGTCCAGCACCTCGGCGCCGACGCCATCGAGCGTGACGTAGAGCTGGATGCGACCCGACATATCCTGCAGCGTCGCGAAGCACGCCTTGCCCATCACCCGCTTGAGCATCATGCGGCCGGCCACGCTGACGCGGATCGCATCGCGCTCGAGCGTTTCATTGTCGACGCCGTCGTAGCGAGCGTGCAACTCGCCGGCGAGTGCGTCGCGAAGGAAGTCGTTGGGGAACGCGATGCCCTTCTCGCGCAGGGCCGCGAGCTTGGCGCGTCGCTCGGCGATGATCTGGTTTTGATCCTGCTGCGCGACATCGCCCGGCGCGGGCTGGTTCATAGTCGTCCCTGGTTGGTTCGAAGATGAGCTCATGGAACGATCCACGACGACGACCAGTGGCCGCCGATCCACGCGAACCGCGCACGGCGCATGTCCTGCGGACCGAGCCACAGCCAGTCGATTGCATCGGCCTCGACGACCAGCACGGCGAAGTTGGCAAACCCTGCATCCGCTTCATCTGCCGCCGGCAATGTCGCGAAGGACTGCGGAGCATCCAGAGGCGCACCCGGCTCGGGACCGACCGCACAGGCGGCACGTCGCAGGCCGGAAACGTCGCGCCACGCCGCTGCGGCAACCGGGTCCGCGTGGTGCACCTCGCACAGGCCATCGAAGCGTACTTGCACCGCATCGTCACGATCGAAGAAAAGCACCGCAACGCGCTGCTCCGCGGCCAGCTCGCCCACCTTGTCGGAGCGTGCGTCGGTGTGAAACACGAACCGTCGCGTATCGCGGTCGACCGCGCGCAGCGCGAGAACGCGAGCGCGCGGCGCGCCATCCTCGGCCACGGTGACAAGGGCAGGCAGCGCCCACGATGTCCACCGGCCGTCGAGTGCGCCGCCAATGCGACCCCAGATGGTGTCGAGGACATCCGGCAACGTCTGCGGAAGTGTGTCCGCAGCGGCCCCGATCGGCATCGATAGCGCCGCCATCATCACACTCCCTGCTTCAAGCTCGCCGCGATGAAGTCGTCGAGGTCGCCGTCGAGCACCGCCTGAGTGTTGCCGACCTCGTAGTTGGTCCGCAGGTCCTTGATGCGCGACTGGTCGAGCACGTAGCTGCGGATCTGGTGACCCCAGCCGATGTCGGTCTTGGAGTCCTCGAGCTTCTGCTGCTCTTCCTGCCGCTTGCGCAACTCGAGCTCGTACAGACGCGACTTGAGCATCGCCATCGCTTCGGCACGGTTGCGGTGCTGCGATCGATCGGTCTGGCTCTGCACCACGATTCCGGTGGGCAAATGCGTGATGCGCACCGCCGAATCGGTCTTGTTGACGTGCTGTCCACCGGCGCCCGAGGCGCGGTAGGTGTCCACGCGCAGGTCGGCCGGATTGATCTCCACCTGGATCGAGTCGTCGGCCTCGGGATATACGAAGACACTCGCGAAGGAGGTGTGTCGGCGCGCGTTGGAATCGAACGGGCTCTTGCGCACCAGGCGATGAACGCCGGTTTCGGTACGAAGGTGTCCGTACGCGTAGTCGCCCTCGACCTTGATCGAAGCACTCTTGATCCCCGCGACTTCGCCGGGTGACTCCTCGAGCACCTGCACCTTGTAGCCCTTGCGTTCGCAATAGCGCAGGTACATGCGCAGGAGCATCGACGCCCAGTCCTGCGCCTCGGTCCCGCCGCTTCCGGCCTGGATGTCGACGAACGCCGGCGCAGGGTCCATCGGGTTGTTGAACATGCGCCGGAACTCGAGGTCCTCGACGCGCTTGCGCAACGCCGCCGCATCCGACTCTATGGCCGCGAGCGTCGCGTCGTCGCCTTCGCTCTTCGCAAGCTCGAACAGTTCGCTGCTGTCGTCGAGGCCGGTCTGCAGCGAGCTCAAGGTGCCGACCACGCCGTCGAGCTCCTTCTTCTCCTTGCCGAGGTCCTGAGCGCGCTGGGGATTGTTCCAGATGTTGGGATCCTCGAGCTCGCGCGCGACTTCCGCGAGCCGGGTCGCCTTCACATCGAAGTCAAAGATACCTCCGCAGCTGACCGGCGCGGTCGCGCAAATCGGTCAGCGTATTGGCGATGGCATTGACGCGTTCGGCTTCCATTGCTGATGTCCTCTGGTCGGCTCCGGATTATACCGGCCCAACTCGTGCAACCCATGTTCGGATATGGCGTTGCGTGCGCTTCATTGCAACGGCGTCGGGCCGATCAAGATAAGGCGAGCGTAGTCACGCCCGCGGGCATCGCCTACCATTGAACCGCCGCCGCGCTCGCCGAGCGATCACCCCAACCACCCTTCCGCCCCCGCAGCTTCGCGTCGAGGTGCGCGTCGAGCGGCTTGTCACGGCGCGACCGCTGTCGCCGGAAATCTCCCCTGCCCGATACATGAACGATCGACTCTCTTCGAGTCCCACCACCCCCGCAGCGAGCGCACCCGCCTCGGGGTCGCGCGCACAACGGCTGCCCGGCGGTGCGATCGTCGCGCTCGCCTTCTCCGCGTGCGGAACGGCCGCGGCGATGCGCGTCTGCGATCCGCTCCTGCCGAGGATCGTCGCGGAATACGGTGTGGGCCTGGCGAGCGCGTCGCAGGTGATCACGTATTTCGCGATTGCATACGGCGCTCTGCAACTGGTCTACGGGCCGGTGGGCGACCGCTTCGGCAAGTTCCGGGTCGTCTTCTGGACCTGCGTCGGATGCGCGCTGACGTCGCTGGCGTGCGCGTTGACGCCCGACTTCCACAGTCTGCTGTACGGTCGCTTTCTCGCGGGCGCGACGGCAGCGGCGATCATGCCGCTGTCGATGGCGTGGATCGGCGACGTGGTTCCCTACCACGAGCGCCAGCCGGTGCTCGCGAAATTCCTGTTCGGCAACATCCTCGGTTTCGGCCTCGGGCAACTGCTGGGCGGCATCAGCGCCCAGTACTTCGACGTGCGCTTTCCCTTCTACGTGCTCGCCGCCTGGTTCACGATTGCCGTGGTGCTTCTGTACGCGGCGCGCAGCGGCGATCCGCAACGTGCTGCTACAACCAGGAGCGGACGCAGCGGGACGATACGCGGGGTGCTGCGTATCCGCTGGGCGCGCGTCGTGCTCGTGACCGTCTTCCTCGAAGGCGGTCTGCTGTTCGGCTCGCTCGCGTTCGCCGTCACCCATGTGCACAGGGCCGACGATGTGAGCATCACGCTCGCCGGCGTGGTCCTCATGCTGTTCGCCGCGGGCGGCGCGGCCTACGCGGGGCTTGCCGGCTGGCTCGTGCACAGGCTCGGGGAAACCGGTCTTGCGCGCACGGGCGGCGTATTGATGCTCTTCGCCCTCGCGACGATCGCTCTGGCATCGTGGTGGCCGCTCGCCGTGCTCGGATCGATGGTCGCCGGACTCGGTTTCTACATGCTGCACAACACACTGCAGACCAACGCGACACAGATGGCGCCCGAGCAGCGCGGCAGCGCGGTGTCGTCCTTCGCCGCGAGCCTGTTCATAGGGCAATCGATCGGCGTCGCCGCAGCCGGCGCGCTGGCCGATCGCGTCGGAACCACGGCCGTGCTGCTCATCGGCGGCGTCGGCGTCTGCGTGGTAGGCTGGACGTTCAGCCGCCTGCGCGCACATCACGCCGCAGCGTCCTGAAACGCTGCACCCATCGCCGGATCGAACGTGCACACGCCGTCGGGGTTCATTCCCTCGCATGTCCTTCCAGAAGCGCTGCCCGGCGTTGCCCTGGTGTTTCCCTTCGTCGGCAACCAGCTCGTGACCGCCGCCGACGCGGCGGTGCTCACGCTGCGCGAACTGCAGGCGCACGGACTCGAAGGCGAGATGCATTATCTCGGCCAGCTCCAGGGCATTCCGTGCCTCGCAGTGGGACTCGACGAGCACGCGACGCTGCCCGAGGGCCTGCAGGCGAGCGGTCTGCGCTCGCTGTTCCTGCGCCTCGACGAAGCGCTGCTCGCGCTTGCCTCACGCGCTTTCCAGGTCGTCGAATTCGATCGTACGCACCGTTTCTGCGGACGCTGCGGGTCGCCGACCCAGGCCAAACCGGGCGAGCGCGCGCGCGAATGCCCCTCGTGCGGCCATGTCGTCTATCCGCGCGTTTCGCCGGCGATGATGGCGCTCGTAACTCGCGGCCGCGAGCTGCTCCTCGCGCGTGCGCCGCGTTTCCTGCCGGAGATGTACAGCGCGCTCGCCGGATTCGTCGAGCCGGGCGAGACGATCGAGGATTGCGTGCGTCGCGAAGTGCGCGAGGAAGTGGGCATCGAGGTGGAAGCACCCGAGTACTTCGGCAGCCAGTCGTGGGCATTTCCGCACTCGCTGATGATCGCGTTCACCGCGCGCTACGCCGGCGGCGAGATCACGCCCGATCCGGCCGAGATCGCCGATGCACGCTGGTTTCCCGTCGACGCACTGCCCAAGCTGCCGTCGTCGGTATCGATCGCCCGCCACCTCATCGAGGCGACCGCGGCGCGGCTGCGCGCGAGCGCGACGTAGCGCATGCGCTAGAATTCGCGACCGACTTCCTGGAAGGCCTCGATTCCGCATGACGCCCCTGCCGCGACTGCTGTTGATCGCACAGCTCGCCGTCGCGGCAACCGCGCTCGCACAGCCGGCGCCGCTCGATCCGCGCGAACCGAGCGAGGCTCAGCGGCGCGTCTACGCGCAGGGGCTGCAGGAAGCGCGGCAATTGCTCGCCGACAAGAAATACGGCGAAGCCACCGCGCGCATCGACAAGCTCCTGCAGGAACGGCCGCGTGAGATCCAGGCGCGCTTTCTTCTGGGCCTCGTGCAGTCGGATTCCGGCAAGCCCGAGGATGCGATGAACACGT
>DATKLH010000075.1:0-8465 GCA_035542515.1 Casimicrobiaceae bacterium | reverse complement strand
CGACGATTGGCAACGCAAAGGCGTGGGATCCTCGCTGCTGGCCGCAGCCATCGAGCTCGCCGATGGTTGGCTCGATCTGCGGCGACTCGAACTGACCGTCTACACCGACAACGACGCGGCCATCGCGCTGTATCGCAAGTTCGGATTCGAGGTCGAGGGCACGCATCGCGATTACGCTTATCGCGGCGGTTGCTACGTGGACGCGTATTGCATGGCTCGTTTGCGTGCGCCTGCGCCATCGGAACACGCGACAGCGAGGCGCTCTCTGCGCAAGAACACCAAGACCGAGCGAAAGCGACCGCGCATCTAGGGGCTGTTGACAGGCCCTAGTTCGGTTGTCGGCTGTCATGGCGTGTGCGTCGGCGCTGGCGTATAAGGAAACGACATCGCTGCGCGGCGCGCGTGTGTCGCCGGCGCAACTTCGGAGCGGCGCTCACCAGTGGCACGCGATCGCCGCAGGCAACGGGTTGTTACTGGATCGGGACGACGATCATGCGAGTAGGTTTGGTAGGGTGGCGCGGTATGGTGGGCTCGGTGCTTCTGCAACGCATGCAGGAGGAGCGCGATTTCGAACTGATCGAGCCGACGTTCTTTTCGACTTCGAGCGCGGGCGGCGCCGCGCCGAAGCTTGGCGGCGCGAGCGGGACGTTGCGCGATGCGAACGATGCGGGCGCGTTCAAGGCTCTCGATGCCATCATCACCTGCCAGGGCGGTGACTGGACCAACGCGATGTACAAGCGCATCCGCGCCGCAGGATTCAACGGCTACTGGATCGACGCGGCGTCGGCGCTGCGCATGAACGACGATGCGGTGATCATTCTCGATCCGGTCAACCGCAACGTGATCGACGCCGCGCTCGCGAAGGGCATTCGCGACTACATCGGCGGCAACTGCACGGTGAGCTGCATGCTGATGGGCCTGGGCGGCCTGTTCCAGCACGACCTGGTCGAATGGATGACGTGCATGACCTACCAGGCCGCATCGGGCGCGGGCGCGCAGAACATGCGCGAACTGCTGCAGCAGATGGGCGAAGCGCACCTGGCGGCGAAGGAGCTGCTCGACGATCCCGACTCGTCGATCCTCGACATCGACCGCGAGGTCGCAGGCATCCTTCGCGATCCGCAGTTCCCGACCGAGCACTTCGGCGTTCCGCTCGCCGGATCGCTCATCCCGTGGATCGACAAGGACCTCGGCAACGGCGTGAGCCGCGAGGAATGGAAGGGCGGGACGGAAACCAACAAGATCCTCGGGCGGTCGCGCGATCCCATTCCGGTGGAATCGGTGTGCGTGCGCGTGGGTGCCATGCGCTGCCACTCGCAGGCGCTCACCATCAAGCTCAAGCGCGACCTGCCGCTTCCCGAGATCGAAAAGATCATCGCGGGAGCCAATGATTGGGTGCGCCTGATTCCCAACACGCGCGAGGAGAGCATGCGCAAGCTGACCCCGGCCGCGGTCACCGGCAAGCTTGAGATTCCGGTGGGCCGCGTGCGCAAGCTGAGCATCGGCCCGGAGTACCTCTCAGCGTTCACCTGCGGCGATCAGTTGCTGTGGGGGGCTGCCGAACCTCTGCGGCGAATGCTGCGCATCCTGCTGCGCAAGTGATTCGCCATCGTGGCCGCGTGTCCTGGCGAGCGGGAAGCCAGGCATCCATCGGGCTGATTCAACGACGCCTCGAACAGCACTAGACTTCAGTTTCGAGATCCGATGCGCGCCGGCGACCACTCGGTCGGCGGCGCGAAGCGTCCCTGTCTTGCGCCCATGTTCCCTAATGGCATGAAGCATGCGTGCGCCGGCGTCGCGGTGCTCCGGAGGCTCGGCGCACCGGTATTTTTTGCTTTTTACTTCCGTGCAACAGGTGACTTTGCCGGCCGGCATCCACAACATCTTGTGGCGGAGAGCGGTACCGCCGCTAGGCGTGGGGTGAGGCCTCCTGACGAGCGGAAGTGTTTGTATGCGTCAAAAACTGACGTACAAGGAAAAACGCAAGCTAATACCGTGGTTTAGCTTGCACCGCTAAATCCATGATGTTATGTTAGCTTGGAGCTAACCAGCCTTCCGAAAGGTTCGGCATGCGCGCAAAACCCATCTTCGGCTACGGCCTAGTGGCGGGCGCCCTCGCGCTCCCCGGCGCGGCGCACGCGCTTGGTCTCGGCAAACTGACCGTCGAGTCCGCACTCGGCCAGCCCCTCGCGGCCCGCATCGAGCTCAGCGCCTCGAAGGACGAGCTCGAATCGCTCAACGCACGCGTTGCCGATCCCTCGCTGTATCGCGACAACAACCTCACGTACCAGACGACACTGGCACGCACCCGCATCACGCTCGACACGAGCGGCGGCACGCCGTACCTGCGCGTGGTCTCACCGGTGTCGGTGTCCGAGCCGTATCTCGACCTGCTGGTCGAGTTGAACTGGTCCTCGGGTCGCGTGGTACGCGAGTACACCTTCCTTCTCGATCCGCCAGGCGCTGCAGCGCCGTCGATCGCAAGCGAGCCGGTGCAGCCTGCACGCATGGGCAGTGCCGGCGCGCGCACACAACCGCTTCCGAGCACCGCCGCGCCGCAGGCACGCGCACGTACGCCGGCAGCGGCAGGCGAGCAGGGCGCCGCGGGTTCGCAATACACGGTGCAGCGCGGCGACACGCTTTCGAAGATCGCGAACCAGTACAAGCCGGCGGAAGTCTCGCTCGAGCAGATGCTGGTTGCGCTGTTCAACGGCAACGAAGGCGCGTTCGAAGGTCGCAACATGAATCGGCTGCGCGCCGGTGCCATCGTCAACATCCCGCCCGCGAGCGAGATCGCCGCTACGCAACCCGAAGACGCCAATCGCGTGGTTCGTGCGCAAGCTGCGGACTGGCGCGTCTATCGCGATCGCGTAGCGGGCACCGCGCCGACAACCGAAGGCACCGGCGGCCGCGAAGCCGGCGGACGCATCGGCACGGCGGTTACCGACCAGACACCCGCCGCGTCGCTCGGTCAGGATCAGCTGCGCGTGTCGCGCCAAGCCGCGCGCGGCAAGGGCGGCGCGGAAGATCTGGTGGCGCGCGATCAGCAGTTGCGTGAAGCGCAATCGCGCGTGACCGATCTCGAGAAGACCGTGCGCGACATGCAACGCGCGCTCGAGCTCAAGAACCAGACGCTTGCGCAATTGCAGGCGCAACTCGATGCCCAGAAGGGCAAGGCCCCCGAACCTGCGAAGGCTGCAGCGCCTGCGGTCGCCCCTTCTGCTCCGATCGTGACTGCGAAGGCGCCCGAACCCAAGGCGGCCGAACCCGCGAAGGCGCCAGAGCCTGCCAAGGCGCCAGAGCCTGCAAAGGCACCCGAAGCGTCGAAGGCTGCCGAGGCTTCGAAGGCCGCCGAGCCGATCAAGGCACCCGAAGGAACGGCGACACCGAGCACGCCTGCCGAGCCGGCGAAGGCGACCGAGCCTGCGCCGAGCACGTCGACCGCGACGACCACACCGACGCCGACGCCGGCACCGGTGACTCCTGCGCCCGCGACCAAGGCTCCGGCTGCGAAGGCTGCACCGAAGGCGGCACCCGCAGCCGAACCGAGTTTCTTCGAGGACCTCCTGGGTGGCACGCCGCTTTGGGCTATCGGTGCCGCCGTCATCGCGATCCTCGCGGGCCTCGTGGTGTTGATTGCAACGCGTCGGCGCAAGACCACGAAGTTCGAGGACAGCATCATCTCCGGCACCGACATCAAGACCAATACGGTGTTCGGTTCCACCGGCGGCGGCGTGGTGAACACGGGAGACAACTCGCTGTCGAGCGACTTCAGCCGCGAGGGCCTGGGCAACATCGACACCGACGAAGTCGATCCGATCGCCGAAGCCGAGGTGTATCTCGCGTACGGTCGCGATGCGCAGGCCGAGGAGATCCTCAAGGACGCGCTCAAGAAGGATCCGCAGCGTCAGGAGATCTATCTCAAGCTGCTCGAGATCCACGCGCAGCACAACAAGCCGTCAGCGTTCGAGACCGTTGCGGCGGAGCTCTACGCGGTTACCCAGGGTCAGGGCGAGGTGTGGCAGAAGGCGGTCGCGCTCGGACGCCAGCTCGATCCGAACAACCCGATGTTCAGCGAAGGCGGCATGCCCGGCGCACCCGTGGAAATGCACACCCCGGCGACGGTTGCCGACGTCTCGCTGCCTTCCGAGCACCAGCTCGACAACATGATCGACGAGGAGATCTCGATCTCGCCCACGTCGGGCAAGACGCCGGTGGACATCCTCGCGGGTGCGGAACATGCGCTCGAGGAAAGCGATCTGGTCGCCGCGATGCCCAAACACGAGGAAGAGCCGGAGCATGTGGAGCCGGCTTCGGCGGCGGCAGCGACCGCCGCGCTCGCCGGTGCGCTCGCCGCAAGCAAGGCGGCTTCGGCGGCGGCGGGCGGCGACAAGATGGAGAGCAAGGACAGCGCGTACAACCTCGACTTCCATCTGGCCGAAGACGAGCGTCCCACCCCGCTCAAGGCACGTACCGAAACCAAGCCCGAGCCCGCGTTGACCGTGGTTCCAGGCGGCGCGGGCTCGCCTCCTCCCGCGCAGCTCGCGCGACCCGCTGCGGCGCTCGAGCTCGACAAGCTCGACCTGAGCTTCGATCCCGAGCGCTCGACGTTCGAGGATCCGACGCCGTCGGTGCTCGACGGGCAGTGGCACGACGCGGCGACCAAGCTCGATCTCGCGAAGGCGTATCAGGAGATGGGCGACGCGGAAGGCGCGCGCGAGATCCTGCAGGAAGTGCTGCACGAAGGCGACGATCAGCAGAAGAACGAGGCGCAGGCGCTGCTGGCGAAGCTCGCGTAACCTTCGTCTCAATCGCAAGGGGCGGGTCGCGATGCGATCCGCCTTTTGCTTTTTTGACGATAGTCGATAGTCGATAGTCGACCATCAACTCACCAGTCAGCCATGCGCGTCTGCCTCCTCGTCGAATACGACGGCCGCGGCTTCTGCGGCTTCCAATCGCAGCCGTCGCGTTGCGGCGTGCAGGACGCGCTCGAACAGGCGATTGGCGCCATCGCGGGCACGCAAGTCAGTGTCGCGCCGGCGGGACGCACCGACGCGGGAGTGCACGCCACGGCGCAGATCGTTCACTTCGATGTGGCCGCCGAGCGCCCCGGTACCGCGTGGGTGCGCGGGGTGAACTCGCATCTTCCGTCGAGCGCCGCGGTGCTGTGGTCGATGCGCGTGGCCGACTCGTTCCACTCACGCTTCGCCGCGATGCGGCGTCATTACACCTACCTCCTGCAGAACCGGCGCGAACGCGCCGCGCTGCATGCCGGAAAGGTCGGCTGGTACCATCATGCGCTGGACGTGGCTGCCATGCGCGAGGCTTCCGCCGCGCTGGTGGGCACGCACGATTTTTCGAGCTTTCGCGCGGCGGAGTGCCAGGCGCGCTCGCCGGTCAAGACGCTCTCGCGACTCGACATCGCCCGCCACGGCGATTGGTTGCGCTTCGATTTCTCCGCCGACGCATTTCTTCACCACATGATCCGCAACGTCGTCGGTGCTCTGGTCTATGTCGGTGCGCATCGGCAGCCCGCGCAATGGATCGCGACGCTTCTGCATGCACGTGACCGAACGCAGGCGGCGCCCACCTTCGCACCCGATGGGCTGTATTTCACCGGCGCCGACTATCCGGCAGAGTTCGATTTACCGAGCACGCGACGCGAAATTGCATGGCCGGCGTGACCGGCGTGCGCGATGAAGCGCGATACGCGACGGGCAATGGACGATAGGCGATGGATCTCTGCAAGCGTCGGTGCGAGGCTTCGCGCTTTCGGGCAAACCATGCGTCGAATGGCAACGTGGCATGCTCGATCGCACATCACCGCTTTGACCGGGCGGTAGCGATCGCCACGGCGGTGCTCCCCGAATAGGCCCATCGCCCACCGCCTTTCATCTATCGCTCACGCTTCGGCATGACCACTCGCCAAACCACCCGCGTGAAGATCTGCGGCATCACGCGCGTCGCCGACGGCATCGTCGCGGCCGATGCCGGCGCTTACGCGATCGGCCTGAACTTCTGGAGTGGCACGCCGCGGCGCGTTTCGATCGAGACCGCGCAGCGCATCGTCGCCGCCCTCCCGGCCAGCCTGTTCAAGGTCGCGTTGTTCGTCGATCCGACGCGCGACGAGGTCGAAGAGGTGCTCCGGGCGCTCCGCTTCGATACCCTGCAATTCCATGGCAGCGAATCGCCGGAGTTCTGCGCCTCGTTCGAGCGGCCCTACTTCAAGGCGATCGCCATGAAGGAAGGGGTCGATTTGGTAGAATACGCGGGGCGTTACAAGAGCGCCGCGGGACTGATCTTCGACTCCTGGCGCGCCGGCGACACGCCCGGCGGCACAGGACACGCATTCGACTGGAAGCGCCTCGACCTCGCCACCCGCATACGGCTGAAGAGCCCTATCATCCTGTCCGGCGGCCTGGACCCCGACAACGTACGCGAGGCGATCATGCAGGTGCGCCCCTGGGCAGTGGATGTGTCTTCCGGCGTCGAGGAGCGCGGCCCCGACGGCAAGCCGCGCCGCGGCATCAAGGATCCCGCTCGCATCGCCGCGTTCATGGACGGAGTACGAAGTGCAGATGGCACCTGAAGGTTATCGCCTTCCCGACGAGCGCGGCCACTTCGGCCCTTACGGCGGCGTGTTCGTCGCCGAGACCCTGATTCGCGCGCTGGACGAGCTGCGCGATGCCTACGAGCGCTATCGCGTCGATCCGGAATTCATCGCCGAATTCCAATACGAGCTCGCGCACTATGTCGGCCGTCCCTCGCCGGTGTACCACGCACAACGCTGGTCGCGCGAGATCGGCGGCGCGCAGATCTGGCTCAAGCGCGAGGACCTGAACCACACCGGCGCGCACAAGATCAACAACTGCATCGGGCAGGCGCTGCTCGCGCGCCGCATGGGCAAGCCGCGCGTGATCGCCGAGACCGGCGCGGGCCAGCACGGGGTGGCGACCGCAACGGTCGCGGCGCGGTTCGGGATGGAATGCATCGTCTACATGGGATCCGAAGACGTGCGTCGCCAGGCGCAGAACGTCTTTCGCATGCAGCTCCTCGGCGCGAAGGTGGTCCCGGTCGAATCGGGATCGAAGACGCTCAAGGACTCGCTCAACGAGGCGATGCGCGACTGGGTCACCAACGTCGAGAACACCTTCTACATCATCGGGACCGTCGCCGGTCCGCATCCGTATCCGATGATGGTGCGCGATTTCCAGCGCGTGATCGGGCTCGAGTGCATCGAACAGATGCCGCGCTACGCAGGTCGCCAGCCCGACTACGTGATCGCCTGCGTGGGTGGAGGCAGCAACGCAATGGGCATCTTCCATCCCTACATCGAGCACGAGAACGTGCGGTTGGTGGGCGTGGAGGCCGCGGGCGAAGGCCTGGCGAGCGGTCGCCACTCGGCGTCGCTGTCTGCCGGGCGCCCTGGAGTGCTGCACGGGAATCGCACCTACCTGCTGCAGGATGCGAACGGCCAGATCATCGAGACGCACTCGGTATCGGCCGGACTCGACTATCCCGGAGTGGGCCCCGAGCACGCGTGGCTCAAGGACACGGGGCGCGCACAGTACGTTTCGATCACCGACGACGAAGCGCTCGCCGCCTTCGGCGATCTGTGCCGCATCGAAGGGATCATTCCGGCGCTCGAATCGTCGCACGCGCTCGCCTATGCGAAGAAGCTCGCGCCTTCGCTGCCCCGCGACGCGATCCTCCTGGTCAATCTTTCCGGCCGCGGCGACAAGGACATGAACACCGTGGCCGAGCGCACCGGCCTCAAGTTCTTCTGTCGGCCGGAATGCGATCCGGAGCGACGGTCATCGAACACATGAAAAGCGCGGTCAGACGCGGGGGATCGGGGGTCGGTGTGCGACCGTCACGCCAACCCGCGTTCAAACACGGAGCCAGCGCAACTCGAGCAGTGTTCCGGCCCGTGATCCCCGACCTCCGACCGCGCTTTTCGTTTTCATGAACCGCATCGACGCCACGCTCGCAAAGTGCAAGCAGGCGCGCAGGACCGCGCTGATTCCCTACATCACGGTCGGTGATCCGTCGATCGCGGTGACCGCGCAATTGCTCGACGCGATCGTGTCGGCGGGCGCCGACATCATCGAACTGGGCGTGCCGTTTTCCGATCCCATGGCCGATGGCCCGGTCATTCAACGCGCCTCGGAGCGCGCGCTCGCGCAGGGTGTTCGCCTCGTGGACGTGCTCGATGTGGTGGCGCGGTTCCGTGCGCACAATCGCGACACGCCCATCGTGCTCATGGGCTACGCCAATCCCATCGAGGCGATGGGAACCGAGACGTTCGCCGAGCGCGCGAGCAACGCCAGCGTCGACGGCGTGCTGGTCGTCGACTATCCGCCCGAGGAGGCCGAGCCGTTTGCGAAGATGTTGCGCGCGCGCGGCCTCGCGCCGATCTTCCTGCTCTCGCCCACCACGCGCGCCGAACGGATGCAGGCCGTTGC
>DATKLH010000074.1:0-7253 GCA_035542515.1 Casimicrobiaceae bacterium | reverse complement strand
ACCCGCGACGCTCATGGATCGAACGTCACTGGGTCCCGGCTTTCGCCGGGACGACGCATTCGTGTTGTGCGTCGATGGTGCCGACATGCATTCAACGTCACTGGGTCCCGGTTTTCGCCGGGACGACGCACTTGTGTTGTGCGTCGATGGTACTGACGACATGGCGCGATTCATCGGGCGCAGCGTGGTCGATCGCTACCGCTTCAGTCTTGGATCGAGCGCATCGCGCAGCCCGTCGCCGAGCAAATTGAATGCGAGCACCGTGGCGAGGATCATGATGCCCGGAAACGTGACGACCCACCATGCACGCAGCACGAACTCGCGCGCGTCGGCGAGCATGGTGCCCCATTCGGAGGCGGGCGGCTGTGCCCCGAGGCCCAGGAAGCCCAGCGCCGCGGCATCGAGGATCGCGACCGAGACGCCGAGCGATGCCTGCACGATCAGCGGCGGCGCGCAATTGGGCAGCACCTCGACGAACATCAGTCGCAGCACCCCGGCGCCGTTCGCTCGCGCGGCGGTGACATAGTCTTTCGACGTTTCCGTGATGACTGCAGCGCGCGTGATGCGCACGTAATGCGGCAGAACGACAACGGCGACGGCGAGCATCGCGTTCATGATGCCAGGACCGAGGATCGCGACGATCACGATCGCGAGCAGCAGGCTCGGGAGCGTCAGGATGATGTCCATCAGTCGCATGATGGCGATCTCGGTCATGCCGCGCGCAAAGCCGGCGACGAGTCCGAGCGCGATGCCCACCAGGATCGACAGCGCCACCACCGCAAGGCCGATCAGGAGCGAGAGCCGCGCACCGTAGATCAGCCGCGACAGCATGTCGCGGCCGATCGCGTCGGTCCCCAGCAGGTAAGCGGTCGAGCCGCCGGCCTGCCACACAGGCGGCCGCAGGAACGCAGCGTTGTTGGTGAGATCGGGCGGATAGGGCGCAAGCAGCGGCGCGAACGCCGCCATCGACAGCACGACCACGACGACCACGAGCCCCGCGACGGCGCCATGGTTGCTGCTGAAATAGCGCCAGAATTCGCGCAGCGGCCCCGGCGGACTGGGCGCGGTGACCGCAGACGCATCGGCGGCAATGGAGGGCGTGCTCATCGCGCGTGGCGGATCCGCGGATTGATGATGCCGTACGTGAGGTCGACGAGCAGGTTCACCGACATCACCACAAAGCCGAGCATCAGCAGGCCGCCCTGCAGCACCGGGTAATCGCGCCGGTTGATGGCTTCGATGAGCCATTTGCCCACGCCAGGCCACGAGAAGATCGTCTCGGTCAGGATCGCGCCCGTGAATAGCACGCCGACCTGCAGGCCGATGACGGTGACCACCGGGATGAGCGCGTTGCGGAATGCATGCAGCGCCACGACGCGAATCTTCGACAGCCCTTTCGCGCGCGCCGTGCGGATGTAGTCCTCGCCGAGCACTTCGAGCATCGCCGAGCGCGTCATGCGGGCGATGATCGCCAGCGGATTGGTCCCGAGCACGATCATCGGCAGGATCAGGTGCGACACGGCGGACCGGAACGCGCCCTTGTCGTCGGATAGCAGTGCGTCGATGGTGAGGAACCCCGTCACCGGCTCGATGTAGTACTTGACGTCGATACGCCCCGAGACTGGCGTCCATCCGAGTTGGACCGAGAACAGCAGGATGAGCAGCAGGCCCCACCAGAAGATCGGCATCGAATAGCCGGTGAGCGATATGCCCATCACGCCGTGATCGAACACCGAGTTGCGGCGCACCGCCGCGATCATGCCGGCCGGGATGCCGATGACGAGCGCGAACACGATCGCGGACAGTGCGAGCTCGATCGTCGCGGGAAACAACGTTCCGAACTCGGAAAGCACCGGGGCCTGCGTGATCATCGAGCGCCCGAGGTCGCCGTGGAGGACGCGCTGGATGTAGATGCCGTACTGGACGAGCACCGGCCGGTCGAGGCCGTATTCATGGAGGAGCTTCTCGTGACGCGCGGCGTCGATGCCGCGCTCGCCCGCCATGGTCTCGATCGGATCGCCCGGCACGAGGCGGATCAGGAAGAACGCGAGGAGCGTCATCCCGATGAACGTCGGGATCACGAGCGTCAGTCGCGTCAGCAGGAAGCGCAGCATGGCGGCGGGCCCGCCGGCTTGCTGGCGGCGCGGCGGTATTGAACCATACCCCGCCGCGTTGACGCTCGCACGCGCGCTAGGCATCATCGGACGCCGCCCGCGCATGGACCAGGTCCCCGCCTGTTCGACGGCGCGGCTGCGCACGACCGCATGCTCGCCTTTTTCCTTCGTCGCGTCCTGCAATCGGCCGTCGTGCTGGGCCTGGTCGCGTTCATCGCTTTCGCCCTGTTCAACTTCACCGGCGACCCGGTCGCGTTCATGGTGGGTCCGGAAGCGACCATTCAGGACCGCCAGCATCTGCGCGCGGAGCTTGGGCTCGATCAGCCGTTCTATGTGCAGTTCGCGCGCTTTGTCGTCAACGCCGTGCACGGCGAGTTCGGGCGATCGCTGCGACAGGGGCGCGCGGTCTCGACGCTCATCAAGGAGCGCCTGCCGGCAACGCTCGAGCTGTCGACCGCTGCCGCCGTGCTGGCCCTGGCGATCGGCATTCCGCTGGGCGTGTACACGGCCCTGCATCGCAGGGGATGGGTCTCGCAGCTGCTGCTTGCGGCGTCGCTCGTCGGGGTGAGCCTCCCGACGTTCCTGATCGGCATCCTGCTGATTCTCGTGTTCGCGGTGCAGCTGAAGTGGCTGCCGTCGTTCGGCCGCGGCGATACGGTGGCGCTGGGCTGGTGGACGACCGGTCTGCTCACCCTCAGCGGATGGAAGGCGTTGATCCTTCCGGCGATCACGCTGTCGCTGTTCCAGATGACGCTGATCATGCGGCTGGTGCGCGCGGAGATGCTCGAAGTGCTGCGCACCGACTACATCAAGTTCGCCCGCGCACGTGGATTGTCCGATCGCGCGATCCATTTCGGACACGCGCTGAAGAACACGCTCGTGCCCGTGATCACCATTACCGGCCTGCAACTCGGTGCCATCATCGCGTTCGCGATCATCACCGAGACCGTGTTCCAATGGCCCGGCATGGGCCTGCTGTTCATCCAGGCGGTCAATTTCTCCGACGTGCCGGTCATGGCCGCCTACCTTTGCTTCATCGCACTGGTGTTCGTGTTCCTGAATTTCATCGTCGACGCCCTCTACTACGCGGTCGATCCCCGGCTGCGCATCGAACGCACCGCGACCGCCGCATGACCATGCCAACTCCCGTCGAACGCATTCGTCCGTGGCACAACGAGCTCAGCGAGCTGCGCCGCGATTTGCACGCGCATCCCGAGCTCGGCTTCGAGGAGCATCGCACCGCCGGCGTGGTGTGCGAGAAGCTCAAGGCGCTGGGCATCCGTTTCGAGGCGAGCGTGGGGCGCACCGGCGTGGTGGCGGTCCTCGAGGGGCGCAGCGACACTTGCGGCCGGCGCGTCGGCTTGCGCGCGGACATGGACGCGCTGCCGATGCAGGAGGAGACCGACCTCCCGTACAAGTCCCGGTACGACGGTCGCATGCACGGCTGCGGCCACGATGGACACACCACCATGTTGCTGGCAGCGGCGCGTTACCTGCACGAGACGCGTCGGTTCGATGGCGTGGCGCACCTCATCTTCCAGCCGGGCGAAGAGGGACATGCCGGCGCGAAGGCGATGATCGAGGACGGACTGTTCGAGCGATTTCCCTGCGACGAGATCTATGCCCTGCATAACTGGCCCGCGCTGCAGCCCGGTCAGATCGGTATCACGCCGGGTCCCGCGATGGCGGCTGCCGATCGCATCGAGATCACCATCGACGGTCGCGGCGGGCATGGCGCGCATCCGCATCGCGTGGTCGATCCGGTGATCGTCGCGGGCCACATCATCACCGCGATCCAGACCATCGTAAGTCGCAACGTGAGCCCGCTCGACACCGCCGTGGTCAGCATCGGCGCGATGCAGGCGGGCAATCCCGGCGCGATGAGCGTGATCCCCTCGCATGCCAAGCTCGTGGGCACCGTGCGCACCTTCCGCATCGCCACGCAGGACATGATCGAGCGCAGGCTGCGCGAGCTGGTGGAGGGTGTGGCCACGGCGTTCGGCGCAGTCGCAACGCTCAAGTACGAGCGTTTGTATCCCCCGACGATCAATCACGATCGGCAGGCGATGTTCGTCGCCGACGTCGCGGAGTCGCTGGTCGGTCGCGAGAACGTCCTGCGCAACCTCGAGCCGTCGATGGGCGCGGAGGATTTCTCGTTCATGCTGCAGGTGCGGCCCGGAGCGTTCGCGCGGCTGGGGCAGGGTGGGGCCGAAGGGGGCTGTTTCCTCCACAACAGTCGCTACGACTTCAACGACTCGGTCATCCCGCTCGGTGCGGGCTTCCTCGCGGCGCTCGCCGAACGCGCCATGCCGTTGGCCGCTGCGCCATGAGCATTTCATCAAACGAAGTCGTGGAAAGCTTCGCGCAAAGCTACGCCGAAGCGCGCGACAAGTTCCTCGCCGCCGCCCGCGAGCGCGGTGCGCATGTCGATTCGGTCGTACATGCGCTGCCGGGGCGCGACGGCGAGGTGCTCGCGACCGATTTCGCAATCATCGGTCCGGCGAACGCGAGTGCGCTGCTGACGATCACATCGGGTACCCACGGCGTGGAAGGCTTTTGCGGTAGCGGCGCGCAGATTGGCTTGCTACGCGATGCAGCCTTCGCCGAGCAGGTCGACCGCTGCCGTGTGGCAGTGCTCTTCGTGCACGCCGTGAACCCCTACGGCTTCTCGTTCTGGCGACGCGTGAACGAGGACAATGTCGACGTCAATCGCAATTGCCGCGACTTCGCGCGATCGCCCACGCCCAATCCGGGCTATGCGGAGGTTCATCATCTGGTCGTGCCGGAGGTCTGGCCGCCCGATGCGGAAAATCGGCAGGCGGTGGGCGTGCTGGTGGCGAAGCACGGCCTGCCGGCGCTGCAGGCGACCGTATCGCGCGGCCAGAGCGAGTTTCCCGACGGGTTGTTCTACGCGGGACGGGCGCCGGTCTGGAGCAACGTCACGATGCGGGATGCCCTCGGTCGGTATGGGAACGCCCGTGCGCGCCTTGCGTGGATCGACATCCACAGCGGTCTGGGCCCGGCCGGTCACGGCGAGAAGATCTATTCCGGCAGCAACGAACCGACGATGCTCGCACGTGCGCGGGCGTGGTTCGGCAACGACGTCACCTCGTTCTACGAAGGCACCTCCACCTCCGCCGAAGTCGAAGGACCGCTTTGTCACGCCGCGCTGGCCGAGTGCGCGCACGCGGAGCTGACGCTGATCGGCCTGGAATTCGGCACGCGGCCCTTCATCGACGTGCTCACGGCCTTGCGCGGCGAGCAATGGCTGCACAATCATCCGCAGGTGCCCGCGCCTGTCGGCGACGCAATCAAGCGCATGATGCGCGACGCCTTCTACGTCGATAGCCCGGCATGGAAGGGAATGATCTACGGCCAGACCCGGACGGCGGTGTTCCAGGCCTTGAACGGGCTGGCGGAACGCTGAACGGCGATGAACGAACCGGTGGTTCCCGGCGAAGTTCGCGCGGTGCTGTCAACCGACCGTGGCGTGCGGCCGTTGTCGTGGTGGAAAGGTGATCTCGCGTACGACTTCGTGCATGCGCCGGTGGCGGTTGGCGCGGCCGCGGTGCTGCTCGTGTGCCTGATCGCCGCCACCTTCGCGCCATGGCTCGCGCCGCACGATCCCTTCGACCTGCGAACGCTAGATCTCGCCGACGCGCTCCTGCCGCCGTCATGGCTGGAAGGCGGTCGCGCAGCCTACCTGCTCGGCACCGACGACCAAGGTCGCGACGTTCTGTCCGCGATCATGTTCGGCGCGCGAATCTCGCTGCTGGTCGGCATCGCGTCGGTGGTGCTGGCGAGCGTGACCGGTGTCGCGCTGGGCCTGATCGCGGGCTATGCCGGCGGCAAGCTCGACGCTGCGATCATGCGCGTCGCGGACGTGCAGCTGTCGTTCCCGGCGATCCTGATCGCGCTTCTGATCGACGGCGTGGCGCGCGTGATGCTGCCGCGCGACGCGCACGATGCGATCGCGTTCGGGGTGCTCATCTTCGCCATCGCCGCGTCGAACTGGGTGCAATACGCACGCACCGTGCGCGGATCGACGATGGTGGAGAAGAACCGCGAGTACGTCCAGGCGGCGCGCGTGATCGGCATCGCGCCGGCGGCCATCATGCGCCGCCACCTGCTGCCCAACGTGATCGGCCCGGTCCTGGTCCTGGCGACCATCAACATCGCCACCGCGATCGTCACCGAGGCCACGCTGTCGTTTCTCGGGGTCGGCGTGCCGCCGACGCGCCCCTCGCTCGGCACGCTGATCCGGGTCGGGAACGATTTCCTGTTTTCCGGCGAATGGTGGATTACCATATTTCCTGGCGCCGCGCTGGTGGTCATGGTGCTTGCCGTGAACCTGCTCGGCGACTGGCTGCGCGACGTGCTCAATCCGAGGCTGCAATAGCGGAATAAACGTCGCCGTGCTGCTGTCGAACCGACAGTGATCGTGCAGAAGGAGCTACACCATGGTCCGAAAAGCCCTGTCCGCTGCTGCCGTTGCGCTGATGTTGTCGTCGTGTGCCTCCTGGGGGCCGAGCTGGAGCGAGGTCAACGGCTCGCGCGAATACGCGAAAACCGACATCGACACCGCACCGACGCTGGTCAACGCCATCGACGGCGGCAATCCCGGTCCGCGCGTGGGTTACTACGGCGGCTACAAGCTGGAGCCCGGCAAGCACACCCTCGAGCTGCAGGCTGCGCCGCTGTCGCGCGGCTGGCGCGGCGGCACCGACCTGCAATACCTGACCCTCGACGTGGCGCCGTGCAAGCGCTACTTCATCGTCGGGAAGTACGACAATCGCCTCGGCATGCAGTGGACGCCGCAGGTGTCGTACGTGGAAGACATCGCCGGCTGCCAGCTCGCGTCCCGATGATCGGGCCCGGCGAGGCGTTCGCGCCGCGTTCGCCCTCGCCGTGCGTCGCGTGTACATCGCTGAGCCCGGCCGCGGGTGCAGGGCTCGGCTAGCGACGTTGGCAGCGGCGCCCGTTCGTTGAACATTGGCGCGCACGACGCTGCGCCTCCGCTGCTCGCGGTGGAGCGGCTGCGCGTGGAATTCCCGACCCGCCGCGGTACGCTCGTCGCCGTGCGCGAGGTCTCCTTCGCCATCGCGCGCGGCGAAGTGCTGGGTGTGGTGGGCGAGTCGG
>DATKLH010000073.1:0-10307 GCA_035542515.1 Casimicrobiaceae bacterium | reverse complement strand
GTGTTCGAGACCAGCCCGCCGTCCCAGTAGTGCTCGCCGTCGATCTCAACGGGCGCGAAGCCCGGCGGCAATGCGCCACTGGCCATGACGTGGCGCACATCGATGCGCTGTAAGGCGGAATCGAAGGTCGTGAAGTTGCCCGTCCGCACGTTGACGGCGCCCACCGACAACCGAACGGCGCCGCTGTTGATGCGGTCGAAGTCGACCAGGCGCTCCAGCGTGGACTCTAGCGGCGCGGTGTCGTAGTAGCTGATCGCACCGACCTTCCCGGGGGGATGAAATGGCGGCGGCGGCACGCGTGGCGCGAAGAATCCCGGAACGCCGAACAGCATCGCGTGGATCGCGCTCGCTTCGTTCAGGCTCGCGCGCCAGCGGCCATCACCCTCTGCAGGCAGATCGGGCAGGCCAGAGCTCACCAGCTCCCAGAACTCGCGCAGGCGCGCAACGCGCTCGCCGGGGGCGTTGCCGGCGATGAGCGCGGAATTGATCGCACCGATCGAGATGCCGGCCACCCAGTGCGGTCCTTCGCCGTGGCCGGTGAGCGCCTCGTACACGCCTGCCTGGTACGAACCCAGCGCGCCGCCGCCCTGAAGTACCAGGATGCACTGCTCACTCTCGGAACGAACGGCAGGCCTTCTCACCGACGATGACCGATCAATGCATCCGAGGGGGGCACGGTCAGCTCTCGAGCTCTCTGAGTCCCTTGTGGCCCCAGCTCAGTCCGGGTCGCAGCACGTACTGCTCGACCGTGATGTTCTGGGGGTCGACCACCCTCAGGTCCCATCCGTACTCGATGAACCAGCGCGAGGGGTTGCGGAAGTAGAACGAGACCGAGCGGTCGTTGGGATGGCGACCGATCGTCGTCTTGGCGATTTCGCGCTGCGCGCACACGTCGTAGGTCATTCCGATGTCGTCGAGCGTGCGTGTCTCGAAGAACACATGCTGGATCTTGCGCGGCATAGTCGGCCAGTAGATGAAAGCCATCGAGTGATGTCGCGGATTGCAGTGCAAGAACGCCGCCAGCTTCTTGCCCTCGGGGCTCACCACCCAGTCCGAGATTCCGAAGCCGAGCGCATTCACATAGAACTTCGCAGCGCCTTCAGGATCAGCCGAATAGGCGACGAAATGGCCCATCCCGAGATCACCGGTGCGAAATCCGGAAACCTCGCGCGAGGTCCGGAAACGCGGTGCAAAGACCGTCTCGCAGCCGACCGTGAGCTCCATGCGAATCCCGGAGAAGGGGCAGGTGAAGTGGACAAGCTCGAGCACGCGCCGATCGGTCAGTTCGCTCGCCGTTCCGGCGACGACCGTGACGCCGTGGCGCTCCAGGCTCGCCGCCGCGGCTTCAAGGGCCTCGTGGTTCGGCACTTCCCAGCCGGCGTAGGCGATGTCGTCGACGTCGCCCCGATGGATCGTCAGGCGGTGATGGCGCTCGTCGGCGCGCAGGTAGAGCAGCCGATCGCTGCTGTCGTTGCCGACTTCGAGGCCGAGGACTTCGTTCGCAAAGGGCCTCCACGCGCCGACGTCGGTGGCGTTGGCGCCGATGTAGCCGAGCCTGGTGACACTCATTCGATGACTCCTTTCGTAGTGACGCTGCGGGCGGTTTTCGGAGCCGCAGGCCCCCTGATCCGCCGCACGAACTCCGCGACAGCCGCTCCGATCTCGTCGGCGCTGTCTTCCTGCAAGAGCTTGCGGCCCTTGACGGAAACTTCGATCTGATTCGGCCAACCTCGGATCACATCGCGCACGCGTCCGCGCACGGTCTGCCCGGGGTCCCCGTTGATGAACAGCTTCGGGACCGGGCTCGTCGCGATCCAGTCAGCGTAGCCGTCCATGAAGGCGACCGTCGACGCCGGCTCGCCGTCGAGCGGCAGGCTGCGCGGCCACGACAGCGTCGGTCTTCGTCCCTCGCCGGCGTCGCGGTATGGCCGCCGGTAGGTCTCCAACTCCTCGTCGGAGAACGTTCGCAACACGGCGACCGGCAGAATCTTCTCGATGAACAGGTTCCCGTCGAGGACCATCGCCTCGCCCGCCGGCGAGCGCAGGGCGCGGAAGATCGGATGGGCCTGCTCTGGCAGGTCCGACCAGTGCAGGGGGACCACCACGGGCTCCATGTAAACGAGCCCTTGCACGCGATGCGGATGCCGGCGGGCCCACTCGAGGCCGAGGGCCGCGCCCCAATCGTCGAGTACGAGCACGACCCGATCGCCGAGGTCGAGCGCATCCCACGCCGCGAACAGGTAGTCGCGATGGCTGGCGAGGCTGTAACGGTCGGGCCCGAGCGACGGATCGAGCTTTTCCGATGCACCCATGCCGACCAGGTCACAGGCAACAAGGCGACCCAGTCCCTCGAGATGCGGCATCACGTTACGCCAGACGTAGGAAGACGTTGGCTGGCCGTGCTGGAACACGATGGCATCGCCTTCGCCTTCGTCGATGTAGGCGATCCGCGGTGCGCCTAAGTCGACGTGCTTGAGAGTGCCGTAGGGCTTACCTGAGATCATGGTGTTCGTCCCGGGCGTGGTGACACGAGAGGCTGCCGATGGCGTGACGCCAGCAGCTCGGTCATTGCGCTGGCAGCAGCGAGCGCAGCCGCGCCGGCAGCGTCGATCTGCGGAACCAGAGGACCGTCGCCGTGACGACCAGCGCGACGAGTGCCGGGATACCGGTGCCACCAATCAGCGCGAGGTCCGCATACAAGGCGCCCACCATGACGACGCTGAGCACCAGTGCGCCCAGCGCGGCCCGGCGTGGGACGACGATGAGGATCGCGCCGCTGAGCTCCATCACGGCCGTGAAGTAGCGGAACCATTGCCCGAGTCCGACCTTGTCGAACACCTGGATGTTGTATTCGGCGCCCGCGAACTTCGACGCGGACGCGGTCAGAAAGAACAGTGCGGCAACGATCTGAAGAGTCCACAGCGTTCTTTCGCGGGTCTTGGACGAAGGTTGCGAACGGGTGGCGGTCAAGGCTTGGTTCGACATGGCGGTTCTCCTTCAGCGAATGGAAGAAAGATGCGTCTCGCGACGCGGTCAGTGAAGGCAAGCGTTTGCAACTCACCCACACGTTTTGCTCACGCATCGGCCACGACGGCGGGGCTGCAGCGATCGTCGATAGCCCTGTCGGCGCCCGATCGCGAACCATGCGCCGTGACCGAGCGCACTCGCCGCGATCGCAGCAAGCAGAATGTCGGCGAGCGGCAGGCGTCCGAGCGCCACCATCGCACCGGCGGCCACCACGAAGGGAACGCCGGGGACGGGCGGCCGAGGCGCGACGACAAGGTCGCGACGAAGACAAACCCAGCTGCCGTGGGCGACCAGGCTGCCAACGGGGTCTGGGCTCACGAGCCGTACCTGGCTACAGTGATGCCGTCGCGCGAACGCGCCTTGCCGTCGAGCACGCCATGGCCATGCCCCCACTCGGAAACCACTGGAGCGGCGACTTCCTCGTCGCGAACGCCTTCATCGGCCTGCACATGATCGGCGGCCTCCTGCTCGGCATGCTGGTCGGCTACGAGCGCTCGTATCAAGGCCGTGCGGCGGGAATGCGGACCTACGGCCTCGTGTGCATGGCGTCCGCCGCGCTTACGGCGTTCGTCGGTCAGCCCGCCTTCTGGTATGGCGGCGCAGCGGCATCGGTCGCAGCCGACCCGAGGAGCATCGTGCAAGGCATCGTTGCCGGCGTCGGCTTCCTCGGCGCCGGCGTCATCATGAAAGACGGCCTGAGCATCAGCGGCCTGACGACGGCCGCCTCGATCTGGGCTGCGTCGGCGATCGGTGTGCTCGTCGGCGTCGGTTTCTACGCCGCAGCCCTGCTGCTCGCCGTGCTGTGCACGCTCTCCATGTCGCTGTTGCGTCGGCTCGAGCACCGCCTGCCCGGCCGCGCCAAGCTCGATGTGTCGCTTTCGTTTCGCCCAGACGCCGTGCCGACGTACGAGAGGGTCGACCGCGAGACATCGCAGCGCGGCTATTCGATCGTCCGCGACACGCTCACGATCTCGTACGCCGACAGTCAGCTCCGCTGGCGATTCCACGTCGTTGCGCTCGATCGCGGCCGCGCGGTCGCGCCGGCGGAGCTCGCCCAGGGCATGGCGAGCGCGGCCGTTTTCGACCACTTCAGCATCGCGCCGGTGCGGTATTGAACCGCCGCATCGGGCGTCGCGTGGCGCTAGCATGCTCACGTCCTCGCGCGCGTCAGCGCGCCATCGTGCCTGCGACCAACACACGGCGGCGACGGTCGATGCCACATCACCAGAACCGAACGCCGCGATCTGCAGCAGGCCGTCGAAGCTAGGACGGAAATTCAGACAATGATTCGTGTTCATGCCGTTCTCCTGACGCGCGAACGCTCGGGCGGGGTGCGCCCAGGCTGTCGGCGGCGAAGACGAAGCTTGCGAGCCAAGTCAGCGCTCCGATGTCGACGGGTGCCCCCGTCCGTGCAGCGCCGCGTCGACGCAGGCGAGCAGCGCCTCGGTCGTGAACGGCTTCGGCAGGTAGCACAAGATGCCGTCGCTCGCCGCGCGTTGTCGCACCGCCTCTTCGGGGTACGCAGTGATCAGGATGGTCGGGATGCGCAGCCCCGTTGCGACAAGGTGCCGGTGCAGCTCGATCCCGGTCGTGTGCGGCATGCGCATGTCGGTGACCAAGCAGCCGAAGGACGCAAGTCGTTTCGATCGCAGGAATCTCTGCGCCGAAGCGAAGGCGACCGACGCATGGCCGACGGAATCGAGCAGATCGCGCAACGTATCGCGGATGAGCGGATCGTCGTCGACGATCGCAATGAGCTGTCGCGCGGTCATGCGGTGGTTCCCGTGGCTTCGGACGCACCTTACGGGGCCGCTGCGGCCGGCGATAGCCGTCCTTGGTCGCGACACGCGGCGCCCACGCGGCGCAGCGCGATACTTTCGTCGTGCCGGCGCGAGACGTTCGGTGTGCGTGCGGGGACGAAGTACCTAGCGCGCGGTGACTAGGCCAAGCCGGTCGGCCATTCTCACCAGCTCTGGCAGGGAGTCGGCCTCCATCTTGCGCATGATCTGGCCGCGGTGCGCCTTGACGCGGGCCTCGCTGAGGTGCAGATCGGCGGCGACCTGCTTGTTGAGGCGCCCACTGACAACCTGAACCATCACGTCGCGCTCGCGCGGCGTCAGCGATGCGAAGCGCCGCTGAATCTCGTGCAGCATGCTGGAGTTTGCGCGCCGTTCGCGGTCGCGCGCGATCGCCGTCTGAATCGCGTCGAGCAGGTCCTGGTCGCGAAACGGCTTGGTCAGGAACTCCACCGCGCCGCGCTTCATCGCGCGCACCGTCATCGGAATGTCGCCATGTCCCGTGATGAAGACGATTGGCAGCTCAGCGCCGGTGCCTGCGATCGCATGCTGGAAGTCGAGACCGCTCTGCTCGGGAAGTCGGACGTCGAGCACCAAGCAGGCCGGGCCGTCGGGTCGCGGCGCCGCCAGGAACTCGCGCGGCGATGCGAACAGGCGCGCGTGCAGGCCCACGGAGTGCAGGAGGTCCTCGATGGAGTCGCGCACAAGCGGGTCGTCGTCGACGACGAAGACCACCGGCTGCTCCGACGTCGAGCGGGCGGTCACGGGCCCTGTCCCTCGTCGGTGAGCGGCAGCCAGAACTGGAAGGTTGCCCCGTGCGGATGGTTGGATGCCGCGGCCATGCGCCCGGCGTGAGCCTCGACGATCGAGCGGCTGATCGACAGGCCCATGCCGAGCCCGCCTTGCTTGGTCGTGTAGAACGTGTCGAAGACGCGCGTGCGGGCGTCGGCACCAAGGCCGACGCCCGTGTCACGGACCTCGACCAGCAACTGCCGATCGGCGTCAAGTCGCGACGCGATCCAGATCTGACGCTGCCTGCCTTGGACCTCTCGCGTCGCCTCGATCGCGTTGAGCAGCAGGTTGAGGACGACTTGCTGCAGCTGGATGCGGTCGGCGGGGACGGCGGGGAGGTCCTCGGCGAGCTGCGTCTTCAGTGCGATGTGTGTGCGCTGCAGCTCCTGGCGGACCATCGCGACGACGTCGCGGACCACCCCGGCGATGTCGACCGGCTCCGTGCGCTGCGGCTCGCGCTTGACCAGCGTCCGCACGCGGTCGATCACCGCGCTCGCGCGGTTGCCGGCTTGCACGATGCGATCGAGCGCACGCTGTGCGCGGTCGAGGTTCGGCGGCGACGCCGCGAGCCAGCGCGCGCACGATGACGCGCTCGTCACCATGCCGACTAGCGGCTGGTTGACCTCATGAGCGATCGTCGCTGTCAGCTCGCCCATAGTCATCACGCGCGACATGTGGGTCAGCTCGGCCTGCGCGACGCGCAACGCCTCTTCGGCGTGCTTTCGCTCGATGAACTGACCGATCTGGCTGCCCAGGCTCGCCATCATGTCGATAAGCTCCTGGTCGCACTCGCGGACCTCGCGGCTGGTGAGTTCGATCACTCCCAAAGCTTCGCTCCCGAGGACGACCGGAAACGCGAACGCGGCGCGCAGCCCACATGCGGTGGCGATCACTGCTCTGGGAAACGAGACCCGCGCGGCATCGGGGACCCCGCGTGGCGCTCGCGTCTGCCAGACGATTCCCGGCAGCGCCACCCCGGGAGGAAAGGCGCTCGCGCGCGTTCGTTCCTCGAACGCTCGCACGTCAAGGGATGCGCGGCGCCAGAACTGCGCACAACGCAGGACGACTTCGTCGCGGTCGGGAAGCCACAGGGTGGCGGTGTCCCAATCGAGGCATTCGCACAGCGCCTCTAGCAGCCGCGGGGTAGCCTCTTCGACACTCTGCGCGGCGGCCAAGAGCTGCGCCACCGTGTGCTGCGCGAGGTCACGGCGTTCCGCGCGCTTGCGCTCGCGGATGTCGCGCACGAGCGCGACGTGCAGCCGCTGATCGGCGTAGTCGAACTCGCGCACGCGGATCTCGACCGGGAACACGGTGCCGTCCTTGCGACGGTGCAATGTTTCGAACGTCACGGTCTCGCCAGCGGCGACGCGGTGCTGGATGTTGCGGATGCCTGCGGCGTCGAGACCCGCATCGAAGTCGCGCGGGCGCAGACCGATGAGCTCCTCGCGCGTGTAGCCGAGGCTTTCGCAGGCCTGGCGGTTGACATCGACGACGGCAAGCTGCGCGTCCTGGACGAAGAACGCATCGGTCGCGTGGTCGACGAACTTGCGAAAGCGCGACTCGCTCGCGCGCAGCTCGTGCTCGGTGCGGCGCAGCTCGGTGACGTCCTGCAGGACGCCGAATTGGCGCAGCGGCCGGCCCGCGTTGTCCAGGAGCACGTCGCCCTGGCTGTGCACCACGCGCACAGTGCCGTCGGGGCGGACGACGCGGTACTCGACGTCGTAGCGCGGCCCGCCGTTCAACGCCGCCGCGGCCGCGGCGGCGGCGGTAGCGCGGTCGTCCGGGTGGATCAGACTCAGCCATCGGTCCTGCCACTGCGGCAGGTCGACGGGTTCGACGCCAAAGACGCGACAGACCTCGTCTGACAAGGTGACACGCTGGGTCGCGAAGTCGCGCTCCCACCAACCAACACCGGCAATGCGCTGCGCGGCCTCGAGCTTACGCTCGCTCTCGCGCAGGCTGCGTACCATGATCAGCGTGGCGAGCGCGTCAGTGAGGCGGCGGCCGATTTCCTGCAGGAGCCGTTGTTCGGCGGGCGTCCACACGCGAGGGGCCGTGCACTGGTGCAGGCCAAGTAGGTACGGGTGGTCGACTTTGGGATCGATCGCCATCGCCATCTGCGAGCGGATCGAGAACCGCCTCGCGATGCCGGTTGGAACGTCGAGATCGGCGCCCGGGCCGAGGCGCAGGACGCCGGCGCGCGCACGCGCGGCCGCGAACACCGCCGCGACGTCGGCGTCCATCGGCACATCTGCGTCCAGCGCCGAGGCGCCGGGGAACTCCGCCCGTGTGCGTTCGACCACCGGGCGCCACGACGACGACTCGGGATCGCAGGGATACGCGAGCCAGGCACGGTCGCTCGCGAAGATCTCGAGCATCGCATCAAGCACCGCGCCGCCCATCGCCTCTAGGTCGTGACCGGCTCCGATCGCCCGGTTGACCCGGTCCATGCTTTCGAGGAACCACAGATGCGCGGCGCCCGCGTCATCGACCCGGCTCCGGCGGGAACCGACGTCCAGACACCCCTGGCTTCGGGCAGCCATTTCACCTCCATCGCCGTCGCGCCCTGGCACCGAACGGCTCGGTGCCTCCGCGTCGCCCGGGGCACGTCGAAGTCGCTTGCACCACCTCTCCGCGACGCTCTCCCCTCGAGGTGGTCGTTGCGCAAGCGATCCTAGCGCAGACGGACGTCGCGCTGAAGTGGACCAAGGTACCGGAAGGCGGGTACCAACGCGAACCCTCTGCCGCTCCGGTGTCGGAGCGGCGCGCTTCGTGCGCGCTGCAACGCCACGAACGCAATCTGTGCACGCGCTGATCCGCGATCTAGCCTATGAAGCAATGAAGAGGAGGTCGCATGGCCACTCCAGGTCGCCGCCAGATGCGCACCGAGCGTCGCGCTCGCTCTGCGCCCTTGGACGATGCCCCCCCTCAGCGTGGCGACGAGCGTGTCGAGAAACGTGAGAAACGCGCGCGTGCGCACCGGCACCAGCGGCCGTCCTGGAAGAACCGTCCATCAGAGGCTCAGCGGCAGCGACCATTCGGCGAACACGCGCTGCGAGATATCGCGCTGCGCCGCATCGCGCGCGTAGAGCTCCGCAAGGCTGACGGCGCCGAAGCCCGCTTCAGCCATGGGCACAAGTACTCCGGGAGAGTTCGACGTCGAATACTGCGCCAGGGTCCAGCGCCACTCCTCGGCCTGGTCCTTCGGGCTGCGCCGCAGCGCCCAGCAGCGCGCACCGCTGTTGGGCCACAGCATCAGCAGACCTTGCAGCGCGAGGAGGTCGTCGGGTTCCTGCGGCACGCCGGGCGCGCAGATGCTCCGGTGCAGCGTACAGGCCAATCGGCATCTCGGCGATCTTGTGTGCTGCGAGCTGGCCGTCGTCGGACAGTTGGCTGGGGCGTACGGCGAGATCCTCATGGCTGCCTCTCGGGCGCGTTGGTTGCGATCGTGCAACCGAGTTGTGCCCGCGTGCGACTTCCGCGGGTGGCCGGCACCACCTATCTTGGCAGTCATCGCCATCACACGTCATGGAGGCCGCGTGAATCGAATTCCGATCCGAAGGATTGACCGCATCGGGGCGCTGGCGTGAGCCGCGGGACGGGTCGCCATGACGAAGCGCACCCCGCGCGCGGGGTTCTACGTGCCCGGCAACTACGCACCGGAGGAAAGCGTCGGTCTGCTCATGAAGCGCGTGCTGGCCTCGATTGTGGGCCGGGCCGAAGCGCGCCTGAAGCCCCACGGCGTCACCCACGCACAGTGGCATCCGCTGTTCCGGCTGCGCGAAGCGGGCCGGCCGAAGGCTGTGGTCGCGCTCGCGCGCGAGCTGCGCATGGACACCGGGGCAATGACGCGCCTCATCGACCGGCTCGAGAGGAAGCGGCTCTGCCGGCGCGTGCGCTCGACCGAGGATCGTCGGATCGTGATGGTGGAGCTCACGCCCTCGGGCGCGGAGGCCGCCGCGATCGTGCCGGCCGTACTGAGCGACGTGATGAACGCGCACTTCGCGGGCTTCTCGCGCGCCGAGTGGGAGTCACTGGTGCAGGCCTTGCGCCGCATGCTGGACAACGCCGACGCGCTGCAGTCCGGCAGCTCCACCGATCCGGAATGAATCGCGTCACCACCGCTAACCGGCAGCGCTTTCTTCGACCGCATGGCTGCCTGAGCAGATTCCGCCCCGACAGTAGTCCCACGCCATGAACATCCTCCACCCGAACGCCGCGATGCACCCGGCCCGCCGCGAGGTCACCGGCATGTGGCTCACCGCCCTCACCGCGCTCACCGCGCTGCTGACCGCCGCGGCGCTGGTCGCTGCGGGGTGCCCGCTCCTCGCGACACGGCCAGCATGGTCGGGCGCCTCCCAACCGGCGCCTATCTCGATGGCGCCGCGGCTCGTGCATGACGACCTTCGCCAGCATCCCCGCGTCGAGCCCCGGAGGATACTCACATGAGCCACGCGTCGACCGTGCACATCGTCGGGAAGGACGGCCCAGTCTCACGGCGCGCTGTCGCCCGAGCGCGCACGTCGAGGCTCGGCGCGCTCGCGCTGTTCCTGGTGGTCGCGGGTTGCGCCGTCGGCCCCGACTTCAAGCCGCCCGCCACTCCCACCGCCGCCCACTACACCGAGCAACCCGCGTCCGGCACCACGGTCGATTCGCCGGGCCTGGGCGGCGACGCCCAGCGCCTCGTCCCGG
>DATKLH010000072.1:0-6377 GCA_035542515.1 Casimicrobiaceae bacterium | reverse complement strand
GTCCTGCACGTTGGTGTTGTCGCCGATGCGGATCGTGTCGTCGTCGGCGCGTAGCACGGCACCGGGATAGACACTCGCGTGCTCGCCCAGCACCACGTTGCCGATCACGGTCGCGCCCGGTGCGACGTAAGCGGAGGCGGGGATCACGGGAATCGCGGAGCCGAGTCGGTAGATCGCCATGGCTTGCGCTCGGAGATGAGATGTTCGATGGCCCAGAAGGTATCATCCCTTAGGCGTCGAGTAGCAGGAGGTTGCGGACGTTCGCCGAGCACGTTGCATACAAGTGCAGGCGTCGTCGCCGCGCAGACGGAGACAACTGCGCCGTTGCTCGCGCTCGCTGCGCGCGCACGCCGGGGGACTACCCGTCGCATCCGATCAAGTGGGAAACCGATCGACTCATGGCAGCGGGCGGTCTGGCGGTGATCGGGGGGGGGCATCGCGTCGGCCTCCTTTGTCGCGACCGGCGCCCCTGCGCCAGCTGTCGATGGATGCCTCGCATGCAGGGTTGCAGCGGCGACTCGCGACGATTCTCGCTGCGGACGTTGCCGGCTACAGCCGGATGATGGGACAGGACGAAGAGGCAACGGCCGGCGGAGAAGCGGTCGCTGCCGAACGGTTCGACGGCCAAACCGTCCGCGGTCGCCGACATCGCGAGCCAGATCAAGGCCGGTGCAGTGCGTGCCGGCACGGATCGCGTGCTCGCCGATGCGCCGAAGCGTGTCGCACTCGCCAGCAACTCGAGCGGCGCGGCATCGGCTGCGCCGAATTCAGCGATGTCGGCTCATGCTCCGAGCGACGGCCGCCACGATGGCGAGATGTGTAACTTCCCGCTCGACCCGGCGCGCCGCAAGTGCTGGAAAGTCATTCTGAAGATGAAGGATGGCGCGGGTACGGGAGCGTGGAGCAAGCGGTTCATGGGCGAGGGCGAGCACCTGCATGCGACGCTTGCCGCCGATGGGACCATCAGGATCGCGCTGGATGGCTGGAGCAGCAGGCAAAACGATGCGATGACCGGCGCGATGCACGGTCATCTGGCCGACAACCGCATCGACGCGGCGGGACGATGGTCCAACGGAGTTCGCGTCGACGGGCACTGGACGCGCGCGCAATAACAGCGAGCCGTTACCCGACGGGAAGGCGTTTCGCTTTCGCCCGAGGGTGTCCTGCCTGCCTCAACGCGACGCCATAGCGCTTGTCCGAGTCAATCCGCCCCGCTGCACCACCACGGTGAGGTCGTCGTGCGTGACCGGCGGTCATAGGCCTCGCGAAGCTGCAGGCGCAGCGCCTGGGCGTAGCGGATCTCCTCGAGGGTGGGGACGACGGGACGATCGTAGGCTGGATCGCGGTTGGCGATCACTTCGATCTCGGGCCGGTATTCGTCGTGTCGGATCATCGTCACCATGGCATTGCTCCTGCATCAAGCTCATCGATGGTTCCTACCTTAGGAGTCCTGGCGGCCGGTGGCTTGACCATGGTCAACGCGGCCACGCGGATGCGCCGCAGCGGAACTTGATCCGAGTCAAAGCCGACCGACCTGCGGGCGACACCGTGACCGTTTCGGTGTCGCTGTGGCCGCCATGGAGTTCGCACGCCATGACGCACACGCGCGATCCGCGGGGCTTGGATAGCACGCGCGACCCAAGAGCGCCCCGGCGGATATGCGACGATTGCTGCTCTTCACTCGATGCCGCAAGGACCCGGAGCATGGAAAAACGCAAACTCGGAAACACCGACTTCGTGATCGCGCCCATCGCGTTCGGCGGCAACGTTTTCGGCTGGACCGCGGACGAAGCGATGTCCTTCCGGCTGCTCGACACGTTCGTCGATGCCGGATTCAACCTGGTCGACACCGCGGACTCGTATTCGCGCTGGGCGCCGGGGCACCAGGGTGGCGAATCGGAGAGCGTCATCGGCAAGTGGATCGCGCGACGCGGCGGGCGTCACGACGATGTGATCATCGCCACCAAGGTCGGCAGCGACATGGGCAAGGGCCACAAGGTGCTGCGCAAGGATTACATCCTCGAGGCGGCCGAGGCCTCGCTGCGCCGACTCAATGTCGATTGCATCGACCTCTATCAATCACACTGGGACGACGAGAACACGCCGTTCGAGGAAACGCTGAGTGCATACGATCAGTTGATCCGGCAGGGCAAGGTGAAAGCGATCGGTGCATCGAACCTGTCCGCAGCCCGCCTTGCGCAGTCGCTCGAGGTGGCGCGCGCGAACGGATTGCCTCGCTACCGGACGCTGCAGCCCTTGTACAACCTCTACGACCGCGACACCTTCGAAGGCGACCTGCAGCGGCTGTGCGTGCGCGAGAACGTCGGGGTCATCACCTATTTCTCGCTCGGTGCCGGCTTCCTGACCGGCAAGTACCGCTCCGAGGCCGACTTCGGCAAGAGCGCGCGCGGGCAGGGGATGAAGAAATATCTCAATCCGCGCGGCATGAACATCCTCGCTGCCCTCGATGATGTCGCGCGGCGCTGCGGGGCGACGCCCGCCCAGGTGGCGCTTGCATGGCTCATCGCGCGCCCGGGCGTCACCGCGCCTATCGCAAGCGCCACCACGCTGGACCAGTTGCGGGAAATCCTGCGCGCGGCAACGCTGAAGCTCGACACCGAAGCGATGCACGCGTTGGACAGCGCGAGCTCGTAGGAGACGCGCGCGCACGCTCATCGCCGCGGGCGCGCGCCTCACTGGACCTTTGCGTTGTGCTTCTTGCGGTAGACGTGCGCGCTTTGCACGTTCTCGCCCGCCTGCACGCGTCCCTGCTCGTAGGGTCCGACGTGACCGTCGGCGCCTGCGTTGGCTTCCCTGCGGTTGACGCGTGCCTGGCCGTGCTCGAGCTTCCCGGCTTCGGCGGTGGTCACGCTGCCGCTCGCCACGCCCTGCTTGATGCGCGCCTGCTGGTTGACATCGCGCTGCACGTCCGCCTGCATGCGTCGTGACGAGGCCGACGCGGGGTTGCCGGTCTGCGCGTCGTGGTTCTGCTTGTAGATGGCGGAGCTTTCGGCGTTCTGCGCCTTGCGTATCCGCGCCTTCTCGGCGCTGGAAAGCGTGCCGTCCTTCATGGCGTTGGTTTGCATCCGCTCGACCTTCGACTCGCCGCGCTCGAGCTTTCCCGCTTCCTTGGTGTTGAGCTGGCCTGACTGCAATCCTTGCTCGATGCGTTCCTGCTGGTTGGTGTTGCGCTGCACTTCGCTGCCGGTGGTCTGGGCGTAGGCTGCCGGCGCGATGGCGAGCGCGGCAAGGACGGCGACGTAGACAGGTGCTCTCATGGGCCGGGCTCCTCGTTGGAACAATGGGTGAGACGCCGCCTCTAACGTCGCTGCAGCGACCCGGGATGACGCCTGCCGGCGCGCGGTTGTAACAATCGATTGCCGCGTCAGTCGCGCAGGACCGGACCCGGGCGACCGTCCCGCACCGTTCGGCGCCTTGAAGTTTGCCGTGGACAGCGCGCGAGCGCGCAGTGAGTGACAGGCGATACCCCGAAGGACGACAATGGAATTGATGGGACAGGAATCCGGTCACGGACCTTCGCCGGCGCGAGCGTTGCCGTCGAGACCGATGGCGCTTCGATCACCTTCAAGCGCACTCGATTGCGCAGCCGCGCAGCGTGCTCGCGCGATCGCCGACCTGCTCGAGCAATCGGAGCAATTGCAGCGCCGGTCGCTGGCTGTGCAACGTCATGCCATGCTTTGCTCACTGGCGCTGCGGCGACTGTTCGCTGCCAGCGAGCGCGCGTGTCGGGGTGAGCGCGACGTGTGGCCACGCCTCGGCAACCCGTGCGGAAACGCATTGATGGCCGGGCAGATCGCTGCATGGACTGCGCAGTGCGCGAACCAATGATTCGGTCCGCGTAACCGCATGTGAGAGTGCGCGGACAGCGAGTCGCGCGCTCATGACCGGCGCGAAGCAATCCGCGTCGCCGCGGGATCGGCCACGTCGTCGTCGGGCAGCCGGTGGCGACATGTCGCCGGCGAGTGCCGCCGGCGGGGTGGCGATTGATCGGCAGTTGTTGCGCCGGCCCGCCGTCATCCGCAGCCAGCGGGCCGTCGACGATCCACGAACGCACTCGCGCGCCGTGCTCGCGGCGAGACGCCCGGGAGAGCGCGCCGCACGACTGCTCAAGAAATGACCCATGGTGCCGATACAATGACGGCGGTTCATGCGTGGGTGTCCACGACGCCGGATCGGGAACATCGTGCGCACGACCGCTCGTCGCAGCTCCGCGTCACCGATGAACGGCGTCGGCACGCTGCGCGGGCTCGCTGGCCACGCGCGCACCGGCAACGCCACAACGGTTCGACATGAGCGCACTCGACCTCGCCACCTCGTCCGCCGCCCCGACGACGGCCACCATCCTGTGCGTCGACGACGAGCCCAACGTGCTGAGCGCGCTGAGCCGGACGTTTCGTCGCCATGGATACCGCGCGCTGGTTGCCGGGAGTGGGCAGGAGGCGCTCGCGCTGCTCGACGCCGAGCCGATCGGCCTGGTGATCTCCGACATGCGGATGCCGGTGATGGATGGCGCGATGCTCATGGAGCAGGTTCGCCAGCGCTGGCCGTTCACCATGCGCCTGCTGCTGACCGGCCATGCCGACATGGCGGAGACCATCGAGGCGATCAACCGCGGCGAGATCCATCGCTACATCACCAAGCCGTGGGACGAGCACGACCTGCTGCTGATCGTCCGCCACGCGCTCGAACGGCGTGCGCTCGAGGACGACCGGCGCCGCTTGCAGGCGCTGACCGAGAGCCAGAACGAGGAGCTGCGCAACGTCAACGCGTCGCTCGAAGCCAAGGTGCTCGAACGCACGGCGCAGCTGCGGGAGGCTTACGACGAGCTGCAGGTCGCCAACGGCAAGCTCAAGGCGAGCTTCCTCACCTCGATCAAGGTGTTCGCCAACCTCATCGAATTGCGCGAGACCGGGCACCCGGGACACTCGCGGCGCGTCGCAGACTTCGCGCGGCGACTCGCCCGCCGCATGGGATCCAACGATCGCGAGGTGCACGACATTTTCCTCGCGGGTCTGCTGCATGGCGTCGGCATGATCGGTCTTGCCGAGTCGGCCCGCGGCACCGCTCTCCAGGCTCCGCTCGACGGCGAAGGCCCGTATCGACGCTACCCGGCGCGCGGCGAGCAGGCGCTGATGCCATTCGACGAGCTGCGCAACGCCGCGAAGATCATCCGGTCGCATCGCGAGCGTTTCGACGGGCGCGGCTTCCCCGACGGGCTGGTCGGCCCCGCGATTCCCATCGGCGCGCGCATTCTGGCGGTGGCCAAGGATTACGATGCGCTGCTGGCCGGTATCGCCACGCGAGCCGCACTGCCGCCGGAAGTCGCGAAAGCGGCCATCGTGCAAGGACGCGGGTCGCGCTACGACCCGGAAGTCATCGCGACCTTCCTCGATCTGTTGCAGAGCGCCGACACGGCGCCACTCGCCGAGACGCGCATCGCCGTCGCCGATCTGAAGCCAGGCATGGTGCTGAGCCGCGACCTGCTCGCTCCCGATGGGGTGCTGCTGTTGGCGGGTGACTATCGCCTCGACGAGGCACTGGTGGAGCGACTGCGGCACTATCAATCGACTGAAGCGCACACGCTCCTGGTGTTCGTGCGCACCGACAGTATCGCCAGCTGATCCAACGAAGCGAATACTCGACACGCGAAACGCTGCCATTGACGCAGCGGCGGCCGTGCGTTGGGTCGATGACGCCTTGGCGCAACCTACGCGTCGGTAGCGATGCGCGCCCGCTGTTCGCTGCGGGCGTTGACCATCGGATCGAAAGTCTGTTTACTACCAGTTGTGGACTAGCATTTTCGGCGCAAGCGCCGTTGCGCGCAGGGAGGGCGACATGGACTTCATCGAACGCATCTTCGGCTTGGCCCCCGATGGCGGGAACGGCATGCTCGAGCTCCTGCTCTTCGCGATCCCGATCGCGGGCATCCTCGTGCTGCTTGCGCGTCGACGAAATCGCTCGGTCGACCGCGACAAGTCGTCCTAGCACTCAAGCGCGCTCGAGCGGTCCCGTCGATGCACCGATCCCTGCGGAACGGTGCCTGCGGAGGCGCGTGGCGCACTTGAAGTCGAGGCGTCGGCCCCGGCCGCGCGGCGTCAGCCTGCTCACATGCGATCGACGCAGCGCGCGCGATATCTCCACGCATCGCGCGCATCTTCCAACACGCAGGCGCCTGGTCCCATGAGGTCGCTGTCGCATGGGACGTAGAGGAGCGATCATGGCCACGCGCAAGCCGAAGGCACGCAAGGCGGTCAAGAGGTCGACGGGCAAGCCCGTTCGCAAGCCGGCGAAACGTGGCGTGCCACGCGCCAAGCCGAAGGCCAGCAAGACCTCGCCACGCCCCGGCAGGATGGCAA
>DATKLH010000071.1:0-4542 GCA_035542515.1 Casimicrobiaceae bacterium | reverse complement strand
GTGCCACGCTTCGCGCCGCGCAGCGGGCCGCTGCGTCCGCTCAAGACCAATCGCCTCTACACCGAAGGCGCCTTCCGCGAGGCGCAGGTATTCGAGCGCGGCGACCTGCGCCCGGGCGACGCCATCGCCGGTCCCGCGGTCATTCGCGAGCAGAATGCCACGACCATCGTCGAGCCGGGCTGGCGCGCGACGCTCACACTGCGCGACTACGTGGTGCTCGAGCGTGTCGAGGCGATGCAGCGATCGCATGCGATCGGCACCACGGCCGATCCCGTGCTGCTCGAGGTCTTCAACAACCTGTTCATGGCGATCGCCGAGCAGATGGGTGTCACGCTCGCGAACACCTCGTATTCGGTCAACATCAAGGAGCGCCTCGACTTCTCCTGCGCGGTGTTCGATGCCGAAGGCAATCTCATCGCGAATGCACCGCACATGCCGGTCCACCTCGGCTCGATGGGCGAGAGCGTGAAGACGATCATCGCGCGTCGCGCCGGCACGATGAAACCCGGCGATGTCTTCGTGCTCAACGCGCCGTACAACGGCGGCACGCATCTACCCGATGTGACGGTGATCGCGCCGGTGTTTCTCGGAACGCCACCGTCGTCATTGCGGCGAAAGCCGGAATCCAGCGACGTCGCGCCGCACGAGAGGCGCGAACCCACGTTGCTGGATCCCGGTCTCCGCCGGGACGACGAACAACCGCGGCGCGACGCGCCGGAGTTCTTCGTCGCCTCCCGCGGTCATCACGCCGACATCGGCGGCATCACGCCGGGATCCATGCCGCCGGATTCGCATCACGTCGACGAGGAGGGCGTCCTGCTCGACAACGTGCAGCTCGTCGCCGAGGGACGCTTCCTCGAACCGGAGATGCGCGCCATCCTCGCATCGGGTCGCTATCCTGCCCGCAACATCGATCAGAACCTGGCGGACCTGCGGGCCCAGGTCGCCGCGTGCGCGAAGGGCTCCGCAGAAATGCTGCGGATGGTCGAGCACTTCGGCCTCGACGTGGTGCGTGCGTACATGCGTCATGTTCAGGACAATGCCGAGGAAGCGGTGCGTCGCGTGCTCGGCGCGCTCAAGGATGGCCGGTTCACCTACGCGATGGACGACGGTGCGGCGGTGAGCGTCGCCATCGCCGTCGATCGGCAACGGCGCGAAGCGACCATCGACTTCAGCGATACGAGCATGCAGCAGCCCAATAACTTCAACGCGCCCTCCGCGGTGTGCAAGGCCGCTGTGCTCTACGTCTTCCGCACCCTGGTCGACGACGAGATCCCGATGAACGCGGGCTGCCTCAAGCCGTTGCGCATCGTGATTCCCGAGGGTTCGATGCTGAGTCCGCGTTATCCCGCGGCGGTGGTCGCGGGCAACGTCGAGACCTCGCAGACCATCACCGATGCGCTCTATGGCGCCCTGGGCGTGCTCGCGGCCTCGCAGGGCACGATGAACAATTTCACCTTCGGCAATGACCAATACCAGTATTACGAGACCATCGCCGGGGGCTCGGGTGCCGGACCCGACTTCGACGGCGCGAGCGTGGTGCAGACGCACATGACCAATTCGCGGCTGACTGATCCCGAGGTGCTCGAATGGCGCTTCCCGGTGCGGCTGGAGATGTTCGAAATCCGCGGTGGCAGCGGTGGACGGGGACGGCACACCGGCGGCAACGGAGCCACGCGCCGGGTTCGCTTCCTCGAGCCGATGACCGCCGCGATGCTCGCCAACCATCGCAGCATCGCACCCTTCGGGGTCGCTGGCGGGCAAGCGGGCCAGCGCGGGCGCAACTGGATCGAGCGCGCGGACGGACGCATCGAGCACTATGGTGCGACCTTCCAGGTGCAGATGCAGCCGGGCGATGCGTTCGTGATCGAAACGCCCGGTGGCGGCGGATTCGGGGCCACCTGAACGCACGTCGGGACCAAGCGCTGCGTGGCACGACGCTTGCACCCCCTTTGGCACGAACGCCACAGCCCGCGATGTAGATGACAGCCTTCGAATCCGCTGCCGACTGGGACGAGCGCATCGCGGCCGTCGAGCGCGAGGCGGATCGTGGCGATCCGCGCGTCGCACTCGCGCGCGCCCAGGAGCTTGCCGACGAAGCGCGCGCTCGCGCACCGCTTGGCATCGTGGCGCGTGCGCTGACGGCGGTCGCGCTCGCGGCCCGCCAGTTGGCCGATTACGCTCGGGCGCTCGCCGCGTGTGCCGAAGGACTGGAGCTCGTGCGCGACGACTCGCCTTCCGATGTGCGCAGCGGTTGCCTGCTGCAGCGCGGACATGTCTACCTCGACCTCGGCGACTACGCGCACGCGCTCGAGGACGCCGCCGCGGCGCGCAATGCACTTTCGCATCCGGCGCCTCCGCAGCTCGAATCGAGCTGCCTGCAACTCATCGGCATGGTGCAGGCGCGCCTGGGCGACTTCAGCGCGGCGCAGCGATCCTACGAAGAGAGCCTCGCGCTGCGTGTGCCGACCGGCGACGAAGCGGGAGTCGCCAAGCTGCACAACAGCATCGGCACGCTGCATATGCGCATCGCGCAGCGCGACGACGGTCTCGATGTCGATTCCCAGCAGCATTGGCAGCGCGCCTACCTGTGCTTCGAGCGCGCGCGCACGCTCGCGCAGCGTGGCAACGACCCGCAACTGGCGATGCTGGTCGACGGCAACATCGCCGCGGCGCTCGCCGGACTGGGTCGCGTCTCGGAGGCGCGCGATCGCTTCATCGAGCAACTCGCAGCGGCGCGCAACATGGGCGATCGACGCGACGAATCGCTGATCCTCATGAACCTCGGCGAAGCGCATTGCCTGCTCGGGGAATACGGTCAGGCGCTTGCGCGACTGGATGAAGCGCTGGTGATCGCCGTGGGCTCGGGTGCGCGTGCCCGCGCCAGCCGAATCCATCGCGAGCTCGCCAAGACCTACGAGTCCGCCGGCGATCTCGTCAACGCGCTGCACCACTTCAAGTCCTATCACACGCTCGACCGCGAGGCGCATTCGACCGAGGCGCGGCGCAGCGCCGACGCGCTTCTTCTGCGCAGCGAGATCGCGAGAGTGCAACGCGAAGCGGAAACGCTGCGCCGCGAGCGCGCCGACCTCGCGCGCGTCAACGTCCAGCTGTCGCAGCAGGCGCGCGAAGATCCGCTCACGGGGCTACCCAACCGCCGGGTGCTCGACGAGATGCTCGACGCCGCGATGCGCGAGGCGCGTGCCATCGCGCTCGCGGTGTTCGATGTCGACCGCTTCAAGGCGATCAACGACACGCACTCGCACGCGATCGGTGACGCGGTATTGCGTTCGATTGCCGACGTGCTGCGCGCCGCATGCCGCAGCAACGATTTGCCAGTGCGGCTTGGCGGCGAGGAGTTCGTCGTGCTGCTTCAGGGTGCCGGCACCGGCGACGCGTTCGCGGTGGCCGAGCGCGTGCGCAGCGCCGTCGCATCGCATCGCTGGGACGATCTCGCGTCCGGGCTGGACGTCACGCTATCGGCCGGTGTTGCCGCCGGCATCGCGTGCGCCGAACAGAATCTGTTGCGTGCGGCCGATGCGGCCATGTATCGGGCCAAGCGCGAAGGCCGCAATCGCGTGTGCGCGGCGTAAACGGACGGGCCAAGGTTTCGCGACCCGATTCGCATCTTTTCCGAGTTCGCGCGCGAAGGAACGCGACGCGGCGTTACACGGACATCGGCAAATCCCCACCGTCGTCCCGGCGAAGGCCGGGGCCCAGCGACTTTGGTCGCAACCGCGCTAAAGCTCGCCAATGATCATTGGTTGGCGGCATTCGCCGAAGGCGAGCGCGCTACCGCCGTCGAGTGCGCCCACTGGTGCGCGCTCACGCCAAGTCTGCAGGCGCATCTAGCTTCAGCTGAACGGCGGCGCAGGTGGCGTCTGGTTGGGCGATGCGGGCGGCGACGGCGGCACCGGAGTGTCGGGCAACGGAATGAATTCGGTCTCGCCCGGAACGCGTCCGAACTGCTGCTCCAGCCAGCGCTGCTTCGCGGCTTCGATCTTTTCGCGCGAGCTGGCCACGAAATTCCACCACACGAAGCGCGTGCCATCGAGCGGCGCGCCGCCGACGATCATCGCCTTGCCGCCCTTCGCGGACCCGACCGACACCTTGACATCCGCTGGCAGGACGGCCATTTCGGTTGTCCCGATGCGCTCGCCATCCACGTCGATGTCGCCTTCGACCGCGTAGACGGCACGTTGCTCGTGCTCGGTGTCGAGCGTGATCGATGCGCCAGGCGCGAGCAGCGTCGCGGCGTAAAGCGTCGCCGAGAACACCGGCGTCGGTGCTCGTTGTCCGAACGCCGAGCCGGCAACGACGATGACCTGCACGCCTTCGCGCTCGATGCGTGGAAGCGCCGACGCCGGCAAATGGGTGAACGAAGGCTCCGTCTCCTCGTGTGCAAGCGGAAGGCCGACCCAGGTTTGCAGGCCATGCAGCGGCCGTCCGATCGCGCGATCGTCGGGGGCGGTGCGCTCGGAATGCACGATACCTCGGCCCGCCGTCATCCAGTTGACGTCACCTGCCGAGATCCGCTGGACG
>DATKLH010000070.1:0-2826 GCA_035542515.1 Casimicrobiaceae bacterium | reverse complement strand
GAGCGGGGGCTGATGATTCGAGCGGGGGAGCGGATCGAATGGCGAAGCGCGACTACTACACGGTGCTGGGCGTCAACCGCGACGCTTCCGAGGAGGACATCAAGAAGTCCTACCGGAAGCTCGCGATGAAGCACCATCCGGATCGCAATCCGGACGACAGGAGCGCTGAGGAGAAATTCAAGGAAGCGAAGGAGGCCTACGAGGTCCTCTGCGACGCGAAGAAGCGCGCGGCGTACGACCAGTTCGGTCACGCGGGTGTGGACGCGTCGGCCGGCTTCGCGGGAGCGCGCGGCTTCGGTGGCGAAGGCTTCGGCGGTTTCGCCGACGCGTTCGGCGACATCTTCGGCGAGATCTTCGGGCAGGGACGCGGCGCGCGCGGCAACGGCGTGTTCCGCGGTGCCGATCTGCGCTACAACCTCGAGCTCACGCTCGAGGAGGCGGCGCGCGGCACCGAGGTCAAGATCCGCATTCCGACCATGGAGGAGTGCGCGACCTGTCATGGCAGCGGCGCGAAGGCCGGCACGCAGGCCAAGACCTGCCCGACCTGCCAGGGCCGCGGCGAAGTGCGTGTCTCGCAGGGCTTCTTCTCGATCCAGCAGACCTGCCCGCAGTGCCATGGCAGCGGCAAGGTGATCCCGGAGCCGTGCGCCACTTGTCATGGCGTCGGGCGGGTGAAGAAGAGCAAGACGCTGTCGGTGAAGATTCCCGCGGGTGTGGACACCGACGATCGCATTCGCCTGTCGGGCGAGGGCGAGGTCGGGATGAACGGCGGTCCGCCCGGTGACCTGTACGTGGTCGTGCATCTCAAGCAGCACCCGGTGTTCCAGCGCGAGGGTGCCGATCTGCACTGCGAAATGCCGATCAGCTTCGCCACAGCGGCGCTCGGCGGCGAGCTCGAGATTCCGACGCTCGATGGCCACGCGAAGCTGCGGATTCCGACGGAGACGCAGACCGGACAGGTGTTCCGGCTGCGCAACAAGGGCATTCGACCGGTGCGCGGCTCGGTGATCGGGGACTTGTATTGCCACGTGGTCGTCGAAACGCCGGTGAAGCTCACCGCGCGTCAACGCGAATTGCTGCGTGAATTCGAATCGATCAGCGACAGCGATCCTGGCGCGCACAACCCGCGGGCCAAGAGCTGGATGGAGAAGGTGAAGGAGTTCTTCGGAACGTAGTTCCGAACAACGCTGCACCTTGGCGAGGCTTCGCGGCGCGTTCTCGGTTGTCGCGATTCGCGGTCGAGCGCTTCCCTACATCTCGCCGTACTTCATCAACAATCCCGACGAGCAGAGCGGTTGTCAGCGTGCGTTTCGCCGCAATGCGCGGGGCTGGCTGTGCATTCACTGCGCCGTCTCGGTGGGGCGCGCTGAGGAGGCAGGAACCCGAACGCTCCGGCTTCGTCAGGGCTCACGCTCATGCGTCGCATCACCGACCACAGCCTCGGGCGCCGCGCCCTTGCGTGTGGTGAGCTCTGGCGTAGGACGCTGGCCGTCGATGATGTGCGCGATTGCCAGAACCGGGTGCCGCAGCAACATCTTGGGTCCCGCGTAACGCATTACCGCTCGCACACCCTCGCGCATCTTCGCGTTGTAGCAGTGCACCTTGCATTTCGCGCAAGTCGGCTTGTCATCGCCGAACACACAGCGATCCAGGCGCCTCGTCGCGTACGCCATCAGCTGTTCGCAGTCCGCGCATAGGTCCCGGTCCTCGCCGTGGAGGTCGTGGCAATGAATCCCCACCATCACCCGGATGGTCGCCAGCTCGCGTGCAAGGCGCGGATGGCGTGCGCGATCGTGCACGCGACGGGTCGGGCTGTGGGCGGTTGGGTCGGCTTCGTTCACATCGGAAGTGTCCGTCGCAACCAGCCGCTGCCGCCATGACGTACGTCAAGCGCACGCGGCGCCGACCCGCATGAGTGGCGCCAGCGAACGCTGGCCTTCGCTTCACGGGTTCTGCTGCATGCCGTGCGACCAACCGGAATACGCGATTGGGTAAGCGAGCAGTGCGGGTTCGTCCAACGCAGTGTCGCTGAGACCAGCTGTGCAATCCGGGTAGGGCATGCAGATACGCGAATCCCCGGCCCCTAGCCGCGTTGCTCGACTCCCTGGTTCATCTCCCACGTCTCGTTCGCATGCAGCAGCAACTCCGGCTGCGTGCGACAGCGGCCGATGAATTGCGCGACCACCGGCGCTTGCCAGGCAGCGCGATACGCATCCCACGCTTGTTCGATCGAATCGCGACGCAAGTCTGCCGGCGCGAACGGCAGGGCATTGAGCAGCTTCACCTTCCCGTTGGGCACGACGAGCAGCATCGCCTGCGGGCTTTGCAGCCGCGTTTCCATCTCGGTGACGATGTCCCAGGGATAGACCGACAGGCGCATGACACCACCTTGCGACTTCGCGTGTTCCGCGAGCGCAGAGGCTGCTTCGCTCCACTCCGATTCGCTGCACGCGATGCGGTCCCAGGCGCGCGCGGCGCGGCCGATGCGCATCAATGGGCCGGTGACGAAGGTTCGGCAACCCAGCTCGAGCGCGAGATCGTACGCGGGTATGAGCTCGGCGATGTTGAGCCGCGTGGGGACGAATACGAGCTCGGGCGGGCAACCTCTTTGCACGAGCCGGCGAATGGCAGCCGTGGCGGTCGAGAAGCTCGAGCCGGGGCGTACGATCGCGTGAGTGCTTGCCGTGGCGCCGTCGACGGAGATCTGAATGCACTGAACGCCGAGCCTCGCAAGCCGATCGGCGGCGTCGTCGTCGATGCGACTCGCGTCGGTTTCGAGCTTGAGCGAAACGCCTTCGTCGGCGAGAAGCTCGAAGAGCTCCCAGC
>DATKLH010000069.1:0-2901 GCA_035542515.1 Casimicrobiaceae bacterium | reverse complement strand
GCGAAAGTCCGAGCGCTTCCTGCGCGCTCCACTGAGGCAGCAGACCCGCGTGCACCATGAGCAGGTTGTCCTCTGCGACCACCAACGGCCGCCGCTGGAGCCAGTCGATCAGATCGTGACGATCCGGTGCGGCGAGGATGTCGTCGATCGTATCGCCCCGATGGGGGCGGCGATGGCCGTGCGCGATGGTGATCAGGTGCAGATCATGATTGCCGAGCACGACGGTGACGCTGGCGTCGAGCTGCATGACCTCGCGCAGCACGGCGAGCGAGCCGGGACCGCGATTGACAAGATCGCCGACCAGCCACAACCGATCCTCGCGCGGCGAAAAGCCGATCAGCTCGAGAAGCTGGCACAGCTCGGCATGGCAACCCTGGATGTCGCCGATCGCGTAGAGCGCCATGTCAACCGGTAGGCAAGATTCGCTTCGGCGATGTTCGCAAGGGGCACGGACCAACGGCAGACGCTCGCCCCGCCGCTTTTTTCAGGCGCTTGGGTGCTGATCCAACCCGCGTCGTGTCCTCGCCGCGACAAGCGTTGAACGAAAAACGCGCACGCGTCAAGACTGCGAAGCTGCGCGATGCATTGCTAGAATCGGCGCAGATTCTAACAGTCGCCAAAAAAGGCGAATGCGAGCGCACGATGGCCATGTCGTGCGCGCGCCAATCGCCATCGTCCATCGCCGGTCACCTTGTCCCATCCTCTGAACCCCGCGCAGCGGGAAGCGGTGCGCTATTGCGACGGACCTCTGCTGGTCCTCGCCGGCGCTGGTAGCGGCAAGACGCGTGTAATCACCGCGAAGATCGCGCACCTGTGCGAGCGCGTGGAGCCCGACCGCATCGTTGCGATCACCTTTACCAACAAGGCGGCGCGCGAGATGCGCGAGCGTGCCAATGCGCTGCTGCGGGCAGGCCCGCGCAAGGACGCTGCGGAGCGAGTGAACATTTCCACCTTCCATGCGCTCGGGCTTCGCATGTTGCGCGGCGAAGCGCGCGCCTGCGGCCTCAAGCCCGGCTTTTCGATCTTCGATCCCTCCGACCTGGAAAGCATTGTCGGCGAGCTCGTCGCGACGGCGGATCGCACGCGGGCGCGCAAGGCGCAGTGGGCGATCAGTCGCTGGAAGAATGCGCTGATCGACCCGGCGCAGGCGCTGAAAACTGCATCCGACGCCGACGAGCTCGCAACGGCGAAGGCATACGCCAATTATGCGGACGCGCTGGCCGCGTACCAGGCGGTGGATTTCGACGACCTCATCGCGCTGCCGGTCGCGCTGCTCACCAAGGACCCTGCCGCGCGTGCGCGGTGGCAAGGGCGCTGCGCGCACGTCCTGGTGGACGAGTACCAGGACACCAATGCCGCCCAGTATCGGCTCATGCAGCTTCTGGTCGGCGAGTCGACACCGTTCACCGTGGTCGGCGATGACGATCAGGCGATCTACGGCTGGCGCGGTGCCACACGCGACAACCTCGATCTGCTCGCGCGCGATTATCCGGGTCTGCGCGTGGTGAAACTCGAGCAGAACTATCGCTCGAGTGTGCGCATTCTGCGATCGGCCAACGCGCTGATCGCCAACAACCCGAAGCTCTTCGACAAGCGACTGTGGAGCGAGCTCGGCCACGGCGATCCGCTGCGCGTGACGCCGGCGCGCGACGAGGAGGCCGAGGCGGAGCTGTGCGTGCATCGCTTGCTCGGTCACAAATTCGAGCGCCGCACCCGCTTCGCCGACTACGCGATTCTCTATCGCGGCAATCACCAGGCGCGCGTGTTCGAAGCGGCCTTGCGAGCGCAAAGCATCCCGTACGAGATTTCGGGGGGCCAGTCGTTTTTCGACAAGGCCGAGATCAAGGACATCGTGGCGTACCTGCGGCTGATCGCGAACGAGGATGACGATCCGGCATTCCTGCGCGCGGTGTCGACGCCCAAGCGAGGTGTGGGACAAACCACGCTCAAGCGATTGGGTGACGCGGCCGGGGAGCGCCACACGAGCCTGTTCGCCGCAGTTTTCGCAGCCGACTTCGCGCACGCCATTCCGACCCGGCAGCGCGAAGCGCTGCAGTCGTTCTGCGAGTTCATCAACCGCATGCGCTACCGTGCCGAGCGCGAGCCGGCGGGACGACTCCTCGCCGAGCTCGTGCGCGACATCGGATACGAGGCGTGGCTGGTCGACACGCTCGACAAGGCGCAGGCCGAGGCGCGTTGGCAAAGCGTGCGCGATTTCATCGACTGGCTCTCGCGCAAGGGCGAAACCGATCGGCGCACGCTGCTCGACTTGACGCAGACCATTGCGCTCATCACGATGCTCGAAGGCCGTGAAGACGCCGAGTCCGATGCAGTGCGCCTGTCCACGTTGCACGCGGCGAAGGGGCTCGAGTTTCCGCACGTCTTCCTCGTGGGCCTCGAGGAAGGCATCCTGCCGCACCGCGAAGCGATCGCCGCAGGAAACGTGGAGGAGGAACGGCGCCTGATGTACGTCGGGCTCACGCGCGCGCAGCAGTCGCTGCACCTGTCGTACTGTCGCACGCGCAAGCGCGCGAGCGAGCGGGTCGACACGACGCCTTCGCGTTTTCTCGCCGAGCTCGCGCAGGATGACCTGCGTTATGCCGATGCGCCGCTGCCTCCCGGGGAAGCGAAGCGGGAGAAGGAATCGGGCCAGGCGCGGTTGAAGGCGCTCAAGGCGCTGGTCGCGCGGTGATCGGACCTTGTTGCGGCATCGCCGGTGATGTGCGACGAGCCCGGCGACGTTTGGGTTGCGGTGCAGGCGTGGCGAGGCGGTGGGACCAGCGCATCAGTGTGGTCCTAGTGTCGTGTTCCGTAAATGGCTTTACATATCGAGTGCATGGTCTAGAGTGTATTGAGACCATGAGGGGAGCGCTCGATGGCCAACACAGGCAGACCCGCGAA
>DATKLH010000068.1:0-5965 GCA_035542515.1 Casimicrobiaceae bacterium | reverse complement strand
GTGCAAGCTCGGTCTGCGCATGCGGGGGCAGTCCGGCGATCGCCTTATCGACGCCTTGCAACGTCTCGGCAAGCGCCGCCTGCCGTTGCGCGCTGTCGTCGGGAAGCGCTCCCTGCAGAAGGATCGGAATGAGCGCGGCGACGACCACTTCGGCGTCCTCGTCGAGCGCGTTGCGCTGAGGCGCACGCGCGACGTGGGCGAAGCGCAACCAGCCTGCTGCGGCGAGTGTCGCCGCGCCGAGGACACCAGCGATCAGGAAGCGGCGGCGGATCGGATTCACGCGGGTTGGAAAGGACGAGCGGAAGCGGGAAAAGGCCTTGCGCAGACGATAATCCGCTGCGGTAGACAAAACAATCTAACGATTCGCCGCGAGGCTTCGCGAGCGACGCTATCCTCGCGTATCGAGAACGGCGCACATCACGATGGCAAATCCTTCATCGGCGGCGGCTGCCCTGTTGCGCGAGCTCTCGCGCGTGCAGCGCCTCAATGCCGAGCGTGTCGCAAACCCGATCCTTGCCGGCGGCCTCGACCGCCTTGCACTCTGGCAGTCGCGGCGGCTGCAGATGACCTACGCCGACCTCGCGGCCCAGCCGCGCTATTGCGAAGCCATCGGGTTCTTCTGCCGCGATCTGTACGGACCGGGCGATTTCAGTCGCCGCGACGATGACCTGGCGCGCATCGTGCCCACGCTCGCCCGGATGCTCCCGGAGCGCGTGATCGACGTGCTCGCCCAAGCGGTGGAGCTCAATGCGCTTTCGCGCGAGCTCGACCGCGTCGTGATCGAGCGATTGCGCGCCGACCAGGCCATCACGGTCGCCGACTACTGCCGCGCGTACCGCCGCGCCGGCAATTTCCCGGCGCGGAACCGCCAGATCGCGTTGATCGGGATGATCGGTCGCGCGCTCGATCGCACGGTCGCCAAGCCGTGGGTGCGAGCGAGCCTGGCGATGATGCACGGACCGGCGCGGCTTGCCGGCTTGCAGTCGCTGCAGGACCTGCTCGAACGCGGTTTCTCCGCGTTTCGACACATGGGAGGCGCAACCGAATTCCTGCAGACCATCGACACGCGCGAAAACGCGATCCACGAGGCGATCGTCGGCGGCAGCAACGAGCCGTTCGGCGACCCGCTGCTCGCCTCCGCGCAAAGTGCCTGAGCCGCAGGGCAGTTGCGCAGGGCGCCGCCGCGCCGCGTCAGGCCTTCGGTTTGGCGAGCAGCTTGTCGAGTTGCGCGTGGATCTCGCGCTCGATGGCCGGCTTGAGCGCGGCGAGCAGAAAGCCCAGATGCACGTCGAGCTTGAGGACGTCCTTGCCCACGTGCATGCGACCCGATACGCCCGGACGCTGGAACTCCACTTCATCGCCTTCCCACGCGTAGTGGAGCTGGAAGCGTCGCTCCAGGTCGCTTGCAATGCGCTCGGCGGCTTCGCGCGCCTTCTTGTGGCTCAGGCCGTGCCGCTTGGCGATGGAAATGGCAGCCATCGATGTCCTCCGGGAACGCGAGTATAGCGGCGCGCACCGGTTCCCTGCGTCGCGCAACGCGTGCATCGGTTTCGCCCGACGACGAGCCATCACTCGCCGCTTCTCGCTGCAGCACAGCATCCGCACGTTGCGCATCGGCGGAGGTGCCTTTCATCGGCACGCCGGCATGGTCGCCGGGCGCGTCCGACCGACGACCTTGACCCTGATGATCGGAGGGCAACACACTTGACGCGTTCCACCATTCAAACGTAGGATTCAAACGAACGTTTGAAAGATTCCATGCGCCGCCCTTGCGGCGGTCCGCCGGTCCCGCGCCAGCGCCCGCCCGCTTCCTCTTCGATGAAATCACAAAAGGCACCCGTCATCCCGCTGCACGAGCCGCGCGGCGGCAACGGCACCAAGGAGCGCATCCTCGATGCGGCGGAGCATCTGTTCATGGAGCACGGCTTCGAAGCGACCAGCTTGCGCGCGATCACTGCCGCGGCCGCGGTCAATCTCGCCGCGGTGAACTACCACTTCGGGAGCAAGGAAGAATTGTTCGAGGCGGTCCTCACCCGGCGCCTCGATCCCATGAACCAGGAGCGGCTGCGGGTGCTCGACCGCCTCGAGGAGGAGTGCGCGCCGCGAGCGGTTCCCTGCGAGAGGATCCTGGTGGCGCTCATTGCGCCGGCGCTGCGCCTCGCGCGCGACCCCAAGCGCGGCGGCAAGAATTTCCTGCGGCTTCTGGGTCGCGCCTACGCCGACCCGGCGCCGTTCATCCGCCATTTTCTCTCGCAGCAATACGCGGCGATGATCGCGCGCTTCAAGGCCGCGTTCGCGCGAGCGCTGCCGGAGCTGCCGCGCAAGGAGCTCTCGTGGCGGCTTCATTTCATCATGGGCGCCTTGTCGTACACGCTCGCCGGCACCGATGCGCTCAAGCTGATCGCCGAATTGTCGCCGCGGGAGGCCGACAACGACGAGATCCTGCTGCGCCGCCTGGCGCCGTTTCTGCTCGGCGGCCTCACCGCGCCGCTGCCGGGCGTCAACGACGTCATGCGCGGGCTCGACGTGGATGCGCCGCGACGGCGCTGACAGTTGCATCGTGCTTCACCGACTACAACATTGCAGGTAGGGAGGCCCTCAAATGCTGATCACCCTGTGGATCGTCCTTGGCGTCGTTGCGATGATCGCGTTGGCGTACCTCAACGCGTCGGGCCTTGCATGGCTGATCGCTTTCGCCGCGCTGCTCGGCCTCGCGTGGGCGATGCCGATCATGTCGGCGACGCCGCTCGTCGTCGTGACGGCCGCTGTGGCACTGGTCGCGATCGTTCTCGGCGTGCCGCCGGTGCGACGCGCGTTGATCACCGGCCCGCTTTTCGCTGTCTTCCGCAAGGTCCTGCCGCCGATGTCGCAGACCGAGCGTGAAGCGATCGAAGCGGGCACCGTCTGGTGGGACGGCGAGCTGTTCTCGGGCCATCCCGACTGGCGCAAGCTGCTGTCGGTGAAGCGCACGCCGTTGCGTCCCGACGAGCAACGGTTCCTCGACAACGATTGCGAGGAACTGTGCGCGATGGTGTCGGATTGGGAGACCACCAACCTCTACAAGGACCTGCCCCCGAACGTCTGGCAATTCATCAAGGACAAGGGCTTCCTCGGCATGATCATTCCAAAGGAGTTCGGCGGCCTCGGTTTCTCGGCGGTCGCGCATTCCGAGGTGATCAACAAGCTGTCGACGCGCTCGGGCACGGTGGCGGTGACCGTACTCGTTCCCAACTCGCTGGGGCCCGGCGAGTTGCTCCTGCATTACGGCACCGACGAGCAGAAGCGCTACTACCTGCCACGACTCGCGAAGGGCCTCGAGATTCCCTGCTTCGCGCTCACCAATCCCAACGCGGGATCCGATGCCGCGGCGATTCCCGATTACGGCATCGTGTGTCTTGGAGAGCACGAGGGCAAGCGCGTGCTGGGCCTGCGCCTCACCTGGGAAAAGCGCTACATCACGCTCGGTCCGGTCGCGACGCTGCTGGGCCTCGCGTTCCGCGCCTACGACCCGGATCATCTGCTCGGCGACAAGGTCGATCTCGGCATCACTTGCGCGCTGATCCCGACGTCGCATCCGGGCGTGAACATCGGGCGCCGTCACATGCCGCTCAACGCGGTGTTCCAGAACGGCCCCAACTGGGGACGCGATGTGTTCATCCCCATGGAGTGGATCATCGGCGGCCAGCCGATGCTCGGCAAGGGCTGGCGGATGTTGATGGAATGCCTCGCGGCGGGTCGCGGCATTTCGCTTCCCTCGTCCAACACCGGCATGACCAAGCTCGCGGTGCGCGCGACCGGCGGCTATGCGCGCATCCGCACGCAGTTCAAGACGCCGATCGGCCGCTTCGAAGGCGTCGAGGAAGCGCTCACGCGCATGGGCGCGAACCTCTACGTGATGGACGCCGTGCGCGTGCTCACCGCGACGGCCGTGGACCTGGGCGAGAAACCCGCTGTCGCGTCGGGCATCGCCAAGCTGCACATCACCGAGCGCAATCGCCAGGTCATCAACGATGCGATGGACATCGCCGGCGGCAAGGGCATCTGCATGGGCCCGTCGAACTTCCTCGGCGCCGCGTACATGCAGATGCCGGTGTCGATCACCGTCGAGGGAGCCAACATCCTGACCCGCAGCCTCATCGTGTTCGGGCAGGGGGCTATTCGCTGTCATCCGTTCGTGCTGAAGGAAATGCTCGCGGCGCAAGCGGAAAACCGCGGCGCTGCGCTGAGAGCCTTCGACGATGCGCTGTTCGGTCACATCCGCTTCGTGATGGCGAACCTCGCGCGCACGTTCATCCTGGGCATGACAGGCTCGCACTTCGTGCGCGTCGATGTCGACATCGCGCCGGAGACGCGTCGCTACTACCAGCAGCTCACGCGGTTCTCCACCGCGCTCGCATTCCTCGCCGATATTTCGATGGGAACACTGGGCGGCGCGCTCAAGCGCAAGGAAAAGCTCTCGGCACGGCTGGGTGACGTGCTGTCGATGATGTACCTGTGCTCGGCCGCGCTCAAGCGCTACGAGGACGAGGGACGTCAGGCGGCCGACGCACCGCTCATGCACTGGGCGATCTGGGATGCGATGTTCAAGGCGCAGTCGGCGCTCGAAGGCGTCATCTCGAACTTCCCCAATCGCATGCTCGCCGGCTTGATGCGCACGATCGTGTTCCCGCTCGGTCGTCCGTACGTCGTGCCGTCGGACCGGCTGGGGCACGAAGTGGCCCGCCTGCTGATCGAGCCGTCGGCGACGCGCGATCGTCTCACCGCGGGCATGTTCCTCGGACGCGGCGAAGACGATGCCATCCGCCAGATCGAGCGCGCGCTCGAAGCAACCGTGCGATGCGAGCCGATCGAGCAGCGCATGCGCCAGGCGGCGCGCGAGGGACGCTTCGATGGGCACGTGTCGCCCGGAAGCGGTTACGAAGCGGTCATCGAACGCGCTCGCTCGGCCGGCGTGATCAATGCCGACGAAGCCATGCTGCTTGTGAAGCAGCGCGAATGGGCGCAGCAGGTCATCCGCGTCGACGACTTCGATGTCGATCTCGGCACGTCGCTTCTGCAACCGCCGAGTCCGGTGACACGACAATCGCCGGCGGCGCTTGCGCCGCAGACCGCGCCTGACCAGCGCGCCGCCGCATAACTCATAGCGTCCAGCCATGCAGGAACCCATCTACATCGTCGACGGCGCACGCACGCCGTTTCTCAAGTCGCGTAATCGCCCCGGCCCGTTTGCCGCTTCCGACCTGGCCACCCAGGCCGGACGCGCGCTGTTGGTACGCCAACGATTCGAGCCCACCCAGCTCGACGAAGTGATCCTCGGCTGCGCCGCGCCTTCCCCCGACGAGGTCAACATCGGGCGACTGGTCGCGTTGCGCATGGGCTGCGGTCAGAAGGTGCCCGGCTGGACGGTCATGCGCAATTGCGCCTCGGGCATGCAGGCGATCGATTCGGCGCTCAACAACATCCGCGCCGGACGCAGCAACCTGGTGCTCGCCGGTGGAGTCGATGCGCTGTCGCGTGCGCCGCTGCTGTTCTCCGATGCGATGGTCATGTGGCTCGCCAACTGGTACGCCGCCAAATCGTTGGGCCAGCGTGCCGCGCTGATGGCGAGGTTCAAGCTGGGTTACCTCGCGCCGGTGATCGGGCTCATGAAGGGGCTCACCGATCCGATGGTGGGCCTGCTGATGGGCCAGACGGCGGAGAACCTCGCCTTTCGCTTCCACATCTCGCGCCGCGAGATGGACGAATTCGCCGCGCGCAGCCATCAGCGTGTGCTGGCTGCGCAGAAGGAGGGGCATTTCGCCGGCGAGATCGTTCCGCTGTTCGATGGTGCAGGCAAGCTCCATGCGCAGGACGACGGCGTGCGCGAGGATTCCACGCCGGACAACCTCGCGAAGCTCAGGCCGTTCTTCGATCGCAAGTACGGCAACGTCACCGCCGGTAACAGCTCGCAGATCACCGACGGCGC
>DATKLH010000067.1:0-9962 GCA_035542515.1 Casimicrobiaceae bacterium | reverse complement strand
CACCGCCGCCCCATCCGCCACTGCAGCCGCGCCGACCGCGACACAACGCGACGTCCGCTCGCCCTGGTTCGAGTTCTGGCGCAAGTTCAAGCGGCAGAAGGTCGCCCTCATCGCGGGCGCCTTCGTGCTCCTGCTCGTGGTCATCGCGATCCTCGCACCGTGGATCGTGCCCTACGACGCCGAGAATTATTTCGATTACGACCAGCTCAACGCACCGCCGTCGCTGCAGCACTGGTTCGGCGTCGATGCGCTGGGTCGCGACATCTTCAGCCGCATCCTCATGGGCGCGCGCATCTCGCTCGCGGCCGGCTTCGTATCCGTCGCCGTCGGTGCGATCATCGGTACGGTGCTCGGGCTGGTGGCCGGTTACTACGAAGGCTGGTGGGACCGCATCATCATGCGGATCTGCGACGTGCTGTTCGCCTTTCCGGGCATCCTGCTCGCGATCGGCATCGTCGCCATATTGGGCGGCGGCATGGCAAACGTGATCGTCGCCGTGGCCATCTTCAGCATCCCGACCTTCGCACGGCTGGTACGCGGCAACACGCTCGCCCAGAAGCAGCTGACCTACATCGAGGCGGCACGCAGCATCGGGGCGCCGGATTCGACCATCATCGCTCGCCACATCTTTCCCGGCACGGTCTCGGCAGTGATCGTCTACTTCTCCCTGCGCATCGGCACGTCGATCATCACCGCGGCAAGCCTGTCGTTCCTGGGCATGGGCGCGCAGCCCCCGACTCCAGAATGGGGCGCGATGCTCGATGCCGCGCGCGCCGACATGCTCACCGCACCGCACGAAGCGATCTTCCCCGCGCTTGCGATCTTCCTCACCGTGCTCGCGTTCAACCTGCTCGGCGACGGATTGCGCGACGCGCTCGACCCCAAGATCGAGCGACGCTGATGGCGATCACGCGGCCCACGATCGGCGCGCTCGCCTCCGGCGCGTCAGGCACGATCGCCGACGTCGATGGCGTAACCGTGGGACATTGCACGGTCGCACAGGACGCATTGCAGACGGGCGTCACGGTGGTTCGGCCGCATGCACGCGATCCATTTCGCGAAAAGGTGCCGGCAGCCGCCGTGGTCATCAACGGCTTCGGCAAGAGCGCGGGAATCATGCAGGTGAACGAGTTGGGCGTGCTGGAGACGCCCATCGCGCTGACCAACACCTTCGCAGTGGGCACCATCGCGACGGCCCAGATTCGCGTCGCCGTCGACGACAACCCCGGCATCGCGCGGACGACCACCTCGATCAATCCGCTGGTGTTCGAGTGCAGCGACGCTTACTTGAGCGACATGCAATCGATCGGCGTCGGCGAGGAGCACTATCGCGCCGCGCTTGCTGCGGCGACCGCCACGTTCGAACGCGGGTCGATTGGCGCTGGCCGCGGCATGTCGTGCTTCGAGCTCAAGGGCGGCATCGGAACGGCGTCGCGCATGGTATCGATCGTCGGGCGTCCGTACGCCGTCGGTGTGCTCGTGCTTGCCAATTTCGGCCGCCTTCCCAACCTCACCATCGCGGGCCGGCACATCGGACCGCGGCTCGTCGAGCGCCTGAAGACCTTGCGCGAATCACGCGACACGGGCTCGGTGATCGTGGTCATCGCGACCGACGCGCCACTCGATCACCGGCAGTTGCGTCGCATCGCAATGCGGGGCGCGGCCGGAATCGGTCGCACGGGCGCATATTTCGGACACGGTAGCGGCGACATCGCCCTTGCTTTTTCCACCGCCGCCACCGTACCGCACGACGCTCCGCGATCGGTGCTCACGGTGAACGTCCTGGTCGAATCGCTGCTCGAGGCGCTGTTCGACGCGACTGCGGAAGCAACCGAGGCAGCCATCGTCGACGCGCTGTTCAGTGCCACGACCGTTGTCGGCTTCCAGGGCCATGTGCGGCACGCTTTGGCGGACATCGCACCCGACTGGATCGAGCTCGGCTGAAACGTGCACAACGTGCGCGACGTGCTGTTCGCACAATGCCGGGCGGGCTTCGAGGAAGAGTGCGCGCGCGATCTGGAAGCTCTGGCGGAGGGCACGCGCGTCGTGGTGCACACGTCGTTCGAACCCGAAAGCGGCTACGCATTGGCTCGGCACGCCAACGGCGAATCGCTCGCGTCCCTGCTCAGCTCGTCGGCGCTGGAAAGCGCCCCGCCGGTGTTCGCCCGCACCATCTTCGTGGGTAGCGGCCCCCATGAGCTGCTTTCCGCCGATCGCACGATGCCGATTCCCGATCGCATTACTCCTCTTGCGCGTGCGTCGGAATCGCTGCGCGATCTCGCGCCCTTTGCAACGTTGTGGATCGAGTACCCGGACACCAACGCAGGAAAGGCGCTGTCGGGACTCGCGCGCAGCCTCCATGCACGCCTGGCGCAACGTCTGCACGATCAGAGGCTCCTCGACGACAAGGCACGCGGCAATCGGCTGCATGTGTTTCTTGCGAGCGGCGCGCTGGCGTGGGTCGGCGCGAGCGATGAACGCACCGGATCGCCGTGGCCGATGGGCATTCCGCGACTGCGCATGCCTGCGGGCGCGCCGTCGCGCTCGACGCTCAAGCTCGCCGAAGCGTTCGAGATCTTTCTTGGGGCACGCGCGGAATCAGTGCTCAAACCCGGCATGCACGCCGTCGATCTCGGAGCGGCCCCCGGAGGCTGGACCTGGCAGCTCGCGCGTCGCGACCTGCGGGTGACCGCCGTCGACAATGGCGCGCTGCGCGGCGACGTTGCCATCGATCCACGCGTGAAGCATGTGCGCGCCGACGGGTTCACGTTCCGGCCGCGCCATCCGGTCGACTGGCTCACCTGCGACATCGTCGACAGCCCCAGTCGGATCGCGCGCCTGGTCGGGACATGGATTGCCGAGGGCAATGCGCGCCACGCGATCTTCAATCTCAAGCTTCCGATGAAAAAACGCTACGACGAGGTCGCGCGCTGTCGAGCCATCATCCTCGAGCTTTGCGCGGAGCGCGGCGTACGTTGCGCGTTGCAACTGCGCCAGCTCTACCACGACCGCGAGGAGGTCACCGGTTACCTTGCACGCACCGCCAGCGACCGCCACCGGTCGCGCCGCTGATGGCGGACGAGCGCGCCTATCCCGCGAGCCGGTCGCGCTGCTCGCGCAGCTTCGCCAGGGCTTGCTGGAATCCGGCAAGACGCCCACGCATCTGATCGACGACATGCGCCGGTGCGCGTTGCACGAACGATGCGTTGTCGAGATTGGCTTTGACCTTCGCGATCTCGCCTTCGTGCCGTGCGATCTCCTTGCCGAGTCGCTCGCGCTCCGCGGCGACGTCGATTTTCACGTCGAGCATCACCCGCATGTTGTCGACGATGGCAACCGGGGCCGCGCTCTTGGGCAGCGTGCGCACGTAGCTCACGTTCGCGAGTCGCGCGAGCGCCTTGAGGTATCCGTCGAGCGCCTCGACACCGACGCCGGCGCCAGCCTGTCCGCTTTCCACCAACGCATCGACCTTCTGGCCTGGCGGCAGCCCCATTTCGCTGCGTAGCGATCGGCACGAATCGACCAATGCCTTGAGCGTCGCAATCTGCGTGCTCGCGGCTGGCGCCAGGTTCTGCATATTGGCCTGCGGATAGCGCTGCAGCGAGATCGTCGCGCCTTGCTTGCCGGCAAGCGGAGCAACGTCTTGCCACAGTTCCTCGGTAATGAACGGAATGAACGGATGCGCGAGCCGCAGGATCGCTTCGAGCACCCGGACCAGCGTGTGGCGCGTGCCGCGCTGCTGCGTATCGTTGCCGCTGGCAAGGTCGACCTTGGAGAGCTCCACGTACCAGTCGCAGTACTCGTTCCAGACGAACTCGTACAGCGCGCGCGCGGCGTGATCGAACCGGTATTCGCAAAGCTGGGTGTTGATCTCCTCTTCCGCGTGCTGCAGCTCCGCCACGATCCACTGGTCGGCGATCGACAATTCGCGCGGAGCGGCCGCATCGAGTCCAACATCCTTGCCCTCGACGTTCATCAGCACGAACCGTGTCGCGTTCCAGAGCTTGTTGCAGAAGTTGCGATAGCCCTCGCAGCGGTTGAGATCGAAGTTCAGCGTCCGGTTGAACGTCGCGAGCGCGGCGAAGGTGAAGCGCAGCGCGTCGGCGCCGAACGACGGAATGCCATTGGGGAACTGCTTGCGCGTGCGTTTCGCGATCGATTCGGCACGGCGCGGATCCATCATGCTGGCCGTGCGCTTGGCGACCAGGGTCTCCAGATCGACGCCGTCGATCAAGTCGAGCGGGTCGAGCACGTTGCCCTTCGACTTTGACATCTTCTGGCCTTCCTCGTCGCGCACGATCGCGTTGATGTACACGTCGCGGAACGGCACGCGGCCGGTGAAGTAGGTCGTCGACATGATCATGCGCGCGACCCAGAAGAAGATGATGTCGAAGCCGGTGATCAGCACCGACGAGGGCAGGAACCTATTCAGGTAGGGGTTGGCCGCGTCCTTGGACGCATCGCCGGTCCACCCCAGCGTCGAGTGGCACCACAGCGCCGAGGAGAACCACGTGTCGAGCACGTCGTCGTCGCGACGCAGCGTGCCCGGTTCACGTCCCAGCGCCCGACGCGCACGCTCGCGCGCCTGTGCCTCGTTGCGCGCAACGTATACGTTGCCAGCGTCGTCGTACCACGCGGGAATCTGGTGTCCCCACCAGAGTTGTCGCGAGATGCACCAGTCCTGGATGTTGTTGATCCAGTGCAGGTAGGTCGACAGCCATTCCTGCGGCACGAAGCGGACCTGTTCGCCCTTGCCCGGACCGGCGGGCAGGCCTTCGCCGACCGCGGCGAGGCAGAGATCCTGGATGGTCTTGCCAGGAAAGAACGGATGCGTCGACGGCGCCGGCTGACGCATCGCGACGAACCACTGGTCGGTGAGCATCGGCTCCACCACCTCGCCGGTGCGGCCGCAGCGCGGCACGACCATCTTGTGCGGCTTCTCGCTGACCAACAGTCCTTGGGTGCGCAGGTCGGCGAGCACGGCCTTGCGCGCATCGTAACGATCGAGCCCGCGATATTTCTCCGGCGCGTTGTCGTTGATGCGCGCGGAGAGATCGAGCACGGACCGCGCGGGAAGATCGTGACGTTGCGCGACCTGCCAGTCGTTCAGGTCGTGTGCCGGCGTGATCTTGACCGCGCCGGTACCGAAGCTCTTGTCGACATAGTCGTCGGCGATGACCGGGATGACGCGGCCGGTGAGCGGCAGCGCAACCTCCTTGCCGACCAGGGCGGCGTAACGCTCATCCTCCGGATTTACCGCGACCGCCGTGTCGCCGAGCATCGTTTCGGGTCGCGTGGTTGCAACGACCAGCGAGCCGCTGCCGTCGGCGAGCGGGTAACGGATCTCCCAGATCGTGCCTTGCTCTTCTTCGCTGTCGACTTCGAGGTCCGACACCGCTGTGCCCAGTGTCGGATCCCAGTTGACCAGGCGCTTGCCACGGTAGATGAGGCCATCGTCGTAGAGGCGCACGAAGGTCTCGACCACCGCGGTGGACAAGCCCTCGTCCATGGTAAAGCGCTCGCGCGACCAATCCGCCGACGCGCCGAGACGACGCATCTGGTTGGTGATGATCGATCCGGACTCTTCCTTCCATGCCCACACGCGCTCGACGAACGCGGGCCGACCCAGGTCGTGCCGCGTCTTGCCGCTCACCGCGAGCTGTTGTTCCACGACGATCTGCGTGGCGATGCCGGCGTGATCGGTGCCGACCTGCCACAGCGTGTCGTCGCCACGCATGCGGTGATAGCGGATCAGCACGTCCATCAGCGTCTGCTGGAACGCGTGGCCCATGTGCAGCGTGCCGGTCACGTTCGGCGGCGGCAGCTGGATGCAGTACGCATCCGGCGAGGCGTCGAGCCTCGGGCGGAAGTAGCCGCTCGATTCCCAGATCGGGTACCACTTCGCCTCGATGGCGTGCGGTTCGAAGCTCTTGGCGAGTTCCATCACGAAAAAGGCGGCGACGACGCTGCAAAGCGTTCAATTATGCCTGACGAGCCTGTGCCGGCCGTCCAACGCGCATTGCACGGCATCGCGTGAGTGAGCCTGCGCAACGACGCCTGCGACCGGGCGGCCGATTCGGCAGTGACATCCGAGCTATGCCGCTGTGCCGGTGGCCGAGCAGGCGAACATCGAAGACATTGGCGATCGCTCGCAACCGCGAGGCAAGCGCGCACGGCGACCAGCGCGTCGGGCAGGCCCTTGCAGCCGATCAGGTTGCGCGACGCTTGGTCGGCGTCTTGCGCTCGGGCGCACCCTGCACGAACACGCGCTGATGGCGCGCCATGCGACCCAGCTGTCGGCCGATGTTGCCGCACACCAGGTCGCAGAGCGCGTACACCGACGGATCGGCGATGCGGTAGTACACCGCGTTGCCCCTGCTTTCGCGCTCGACCAGGCCGTGCTGCATCAACAGTGCGAGGTGCCGCGAGATGTTCGCGGCGGTGTAGCCGCACAGGCGCGCGAGGTCGCCTACGTTGCGTTCCCCGTCGCGCAGGAGGTTGAGGATCTGCAGCCGGGTCGGCTCGGACAGCGCCTGGAAGTACGCCGCGACCTGCTCGAGCGCTTCCACGGGCATGCGTTGCATCACCGAGCTTTTCATGGCGAGGCGGGGATCCGACGACAAGGCCGCGATGATAGCGCAGCGCAGGGCAGGGTCGTTGCTCAATTGGTCTATTGACTTATTAACTAATTAGCTAAATAATACACTCCATTCGAACCCTTGGCAACCCCTGACGCTCCATGGCTCCTCGCATCCTGTCCATCGCCGCGGTCGTTCTCGCAGCGCTTGCCGGCGGCTTCGCCCAAGCCTCGGGCGCGCCGCCGCAGGCGGCCGACGCGCTCCGCACCGCGCGGGTGACCAGCGGCGCCGCGTCCGAAGCGACGGGATACGACGGCGTGGTACAGGCGGTCCGGCAGACCGTCGTCGCCGCACAGGTCTCGGGGGCGGTGGTGGCCCTCGACGTCAAGGCCGGCGACACCGTCAAGGCGGGTCAGGTCCTGCTGCGCCTCGACGCCCGCGCGGCCGAGCAGGCGGCTGCGTCGAGCGCTGCGCAAGTGCGCGCGGCGCGCGCAACCCACGATGCCGCCGCGAAGGATTTCGAGCGTCAACGGCAACTCTTCGAGAAGGGCTACATCAGCCAGGCTGCCCTCGACCGCGCCGAGGCGCAATTCAAGACCGCCGAAGCCCAGACGGCGGCGCAGCTGGCGAGCGCTTCGGCGGCGCGTACCGAGTCGGACTTCTACATCGTTCGGGCACCCTATGGCGGCGTGATCGCCGACGTCACCGTCGTGCTGGGCGACATGGCCATGCCGGGACGGCCGATGCTGACCATGTACGACCCGGCCGCACTGCGCATCAGCGTTCCGGTTCCGCAGACGGTTGCCAGTCGCTTGCGCAACGGCGCCCCGGTGCAGATCGAGTTGCCCGATGTCGTCCAGGGCCGGATCGAGGCGACCACCACGCAGCTTCTGCCGGCCGTCGACGCGGCGAGCCATACGCAGGAGTTGCGCGTCGATCTGACGCCTGCGGTCGCGGGCGCGCGTCCGGGCATGTTCGCGCGCGCTTACCTGCCGACTTCGGGTCCGTCCGATACGCGCTTGTACGTGCCCTCGAGCGCGATCGTGCGCCGCGCCGAGCTCGCTGCCGTCTACGTGGTGGACAGCGAAGGCCATGCGCTGTTGCGACAGGTGCGGCTGGGTCGTCCCTCGGGCGACCGGATCGAAGTGCTGAGCGGCCTCGACGTGGGCGAGCGCGTCGCACTCGACCCGCAGGCCGCTGCACGCATTCGTTCGCTGCCATGAAGACGCGCCTCGGCATCTCCGGCCGCATCGCGGCCTACTTTCAAAGCGCGCAGATCACGCCGCTGCTCGCGCTGCTTGCGCTGCTGCTCGGTGTATTCGCAGTGCTCGTGACGCCGCGCGAGGAAGAGCCTCAGATCAACGTCACCATGGCGAACGTGCTGATCCCGTTCCCCGGCGCATCGGCGCGCGACGTCGAGCAGATGGTGGCTGCGCCTGCGGAGCAGGTGCTGTCGCAGATCGTGGGCACCGAGCACGTGTTCTCCGTGTCGCGTCCGGGAATGGCCGTGATCACGGTCCAGTTCAAGGTGGGCGTGCCGCGCACCGAAGCACTGGTCCGTCTCTACGACACGATCAACTCCAACGCCGACTGGCTGCCGCGCGGGCTCGGCGTAGGCAATCCGATCATCAAGCCCAAGGGCATCGACGATGTCCCGATCGTGACCCTCACGCTCTACAGCCGGGATGGCAGCGCCGGACCGTTCGAGCTCGAGCGCGTGGCGCACAGCATCGAAAGCGAGATCAAGCGCGTGCAAGGGACGCGCGAGGTCACGACGCTCGGCGGACCCGGCCGCGCGGTGCTGGTCGAGGTCGATTCCAATCGCCTTGCCGGCAACGGCGTGACCATCGACGACCTGCGTCAGGCATTGCAGTCCGCCAATCTTGGCGCGCCGCTCGGCGATCTGCTCGAAGGCAATCGCGCGATCGCGCTCGAAGCGGGCCCGTTCCTGCGCGATGCGCGCGACGTCGGCGAACTCGTCGTGGCGGTGCATGCCGGCAAACCGGTCTACCTGCAGGACGTCGCGAGCATCCATGACGGACCGCCTCCGCCGCAGCGCTATGTCTGGCACGCCGTGGCCGGCCCGCAGCGCGGCGAGTTCGACGCGGTGAGCGTCGCGATCACCAAGAAGCCCGGCGAGAACGCGATCGACGTCGCCGACAGCATCATGCGGCGCGTCGATACGCTGCGCAACACGGTCATTCCGCATGGCGTCGAGGTCGCGGAAACGCGCAATTACGGCGCGACCGCAGACGACAAGGCGCAGAAGCTGATTCACAAGCTGCTCTTCGCCACCGCTTCGGTGGTCGCGCTGGTATTCATCGCACTGGGACGACGTGAAGCCGCGATCGTCGGCAGCGCCGTGATCCTGACGCTGACCGTGACCTTGTTCGCCTCGTGGGCCTGGGGCTTCACGCTCAACCGCGTCTCGCTGTTCGCGCTGATCTTTTCCATCGGCATCCTGGTCGACGATGCGATCGTCGTCGTGGAGAACATCCACCGACACCAGAAGCTGCACCCCGACCAGCGCCTTGTGGATCTCATTCCCGGTGCGGTCGACGAAGTGGGCGGCCCGACGATCCTCGCCACGCTGACCGTGATCGCGGCGCTTCTGCCCATGGCCTTCGTGTCCGGCCTGATGGGCCCGTACATGAGCCCGATCCCGATCAACGCGAGCATGGGCATGCTGCTTTCGCTCGCCATTGCGTTCATCGTGACGCCGTGGCTTTCGCGGCTGTGGATGAAAGGAAGCACGCACGACACGCAACATTCGAGCAAGGCGCGCTTGCGACTCAACCTCTCGCCGGTCATCGAACGCGTGCTGCGGCCGTTCCTTGATCCGGCAAGAGGCGCTCGCCATCGAGCGATTCTCAGCAGCGTGATCATCGGGCTCATGGCGCTATCGGTGCTGCTACCGGCGTTCGGATGGGTCGTCCTGAAAATGCTGCCGTTCGACAACAAGTCGGAATTCCAGGTCGTGGTCGACATGCCGGCCGGGACACCGCTCGAGCGGACTGCGGCGGTCATGCACGAGCTGACGGCCTACCTGCTCGGCCAGCGCGAGGTCACCAGCGTGCAGGGCTATGCCGGCACAGCCGCGCCGATCAACTTCAACGGGCTGGTGCGCCAGTACTACCTGCGTGCCGGCGGCGAAGTGGGCGACCTGCAGGTGAACCTGGTCGACAAGCACCAGCGTGACGAGCAAAGTCACGCGATCGCAACCCGCCTCCGTCCCGCGCTGCAGGCGATCGCGCATCGCCATGGCGCGAACGTGAAGGTCGTGGAGGTGCCGCCGGGACCGCCGGTGCTCGCTCCGATCGTGGCCGAGATCTACGGTCCCGACGAGGAAGGACGGCGTCGCGTCGCGCTCGCCGTACGCGCGCA
>DATKLH010000066.1:0-2676 GCA_035542515.1 Casimicrobiaceae bacterium | reverse complement strand
GTGGTGCGAATCCATTCGCCATCCCAGTCCGGCTTGAAGAACGGGCGCGTGCGATGGCCGTCGGCATCGAGCTTGTCCTCGTCGGAGAAGAGCATCTCGACAGCCGGGTCGGCGACGGCCGCGCGCGCCAGGGCGAAAAGCGCATGACGCGCGAGCCGGTCGTCGTGGTCGAGGAATGCGCAGTATTCGCCACTCGCCATCGCCAGCGCATCGTTGCTCGCTCGTGCGATTCCGCCGTTGTGCTCGCGACGCTGCAGACGGATGCGCGGTTCGTTCGCCGCCTCGCGCTCGAGCAGCGCGCACACCGCGGCGTCGGTGGAGGCGTCGTCGACGATGCACAGCTCCCAGTGCGGGTACGCCTGCTCGCGCACCGACGCCAGGGCTTGCGCGAGGAAGGCAACCGGCGGGTTCCATACCGGCATCAGGATCGATATCAGCGGTCGCCGCGGCAGTTGCGCGATGTGCGGCGCGAAATCGAACGCCGCGTCGGGCTCGTAGCACAGGCACCACGCATCGTAGTTCGCATACTCGCGCGCCTCGACCAGGTGGCGCTCGAGCACTCCGGGCAGCGCGCCTTCACGCGCCAGGCTGACCGCACGCCGGGCGACCCAGTAGAGCTTGCGGGGATTGCCGCCGGCGTAGCGCAAGTGCCTGCGCAAAACGCGCAGGCCGGCGCGCAGGTGCGCGGCCCCGATCATCGGCTAGTGGCCTGTTCCGGACATAACTTGCCAAGCTGTCGGACCGAAGCCGCGATGCTTCGTGCAACAGTGGCGATAATGACGCGCTGCGCGAAGCGGGTCGCCGCGGATATCGGGAGTATCCGCGACGTTCGCGACAATGCAGCGCGTCGTCTCTCGTCCGCTCTTGTGCAAGGTATTTCCGGAACGGGCACTAGGTCGCGCGATCGATTGCCAGGCTGGCACGATCCGAGGACAGCAGGATGCGATCGTAGACACGCGCGAGATCGGTGTGCTTCGCGCATGCGAATGCGTAGCGCTCGCCGTTGCGGAAATCCTCGCAGCCCTCCCAGTCGTCGATGTCGAAGGCGAGCGTGTGGCAGGCGTATCCGCTCGCCACGGTCATCGAATGCACTGCGCGCGGCGAAGGCAGGAAAACCAGCTCGTAGTCGGCCGACATGCGCGGGTCGTCGAGGGGGTCGTGACGCAGCCCGATCACATTGGCGTCGCTCTTGTACACCGTCGAGTCGATCAGCAGGATGTCCTCGTTCACCGCGCTGATGCGCTCGAAGAGCTCCATCGGCTTGCACACGTGATACAGCAGGCCCAGGCAAAGCACGACGTCGAAGCGCCCGCCCAGCGTCTGCGGCGTCATCTCGAACACGTTCGCCTGCATGAATCGATACTTGCGCTGGGCGACTTCCCGCGCGCGAAACACCAGTTGCGCCTGCTCGATGTGATGGGCGCGTGCATCGACACCGAGCACGAACGCGCAACCGGCATCGACCGCCTGCAGCGACCAGAACCCGGCGTTGCAGCCGAGGTCGAGCACGCGCTTGCCCGCGAGCGTGCCCGCGCGGACCAACGGGTCGAAGAAGTACTTGCGACGCTGGCGATGACGGTTGATCCACTCGCTGCGTCGGATCGGCGTGCAGATGCCGTTCAGATCGATCTGGTAATGCCAGGGCGCGAGGCGCTCGACCTCGCTCGCGATGTCGGCGCGGCTCATCGGCATCGCGCGCCTCGCAGCGGGTCGCAGGGGAGCTTGGTACAGGAGAAGAGTGTGATCACGAGTCGACGCGACGTGGGCCCGACGTCAGGTCGCGGAGCAGCGAAACCGATCGCTTTCCGGCTGCCTGATCGGCCCAGGGATTGCGGACGGGTGGGGATTCTACCGTTTGCGCCGCGCGACACTGCGCGGGATATCGCGTCCGGTCGTACTTCGAGTCCTCTTTTGCGCGCCATTTCGGTGGCTCGACGCGGTCATCGCAAGGGATCTTTGGTCGCGCGTTGCATGAATCGGCACTGGCTAGCCTGGGCCCGCACGGTGCGCCGAGCCCGCCCGCTATAATCGCCCCGTTCCCACCGCGCGCTTTGCCGGGTCGTGCTTCGCATGCTTGCAACCGACGATCTCCGGCAACCTCCGATGGCCGCGACCGCACTGTCCGTTCGCTCGCTCTCCAAGCGTTTCGAGTTGTACGACCGCCCGGTCGACCGCCTGAAGCAGACGCTCTGGCGCGGACGCCGCCAGTTCTATCGCGAGTTCTGGGCGCTGCGCGACGTCGCCTTCTCGCTCGACGCGGGACAGGCGCTGGGCGTGGTGGGACGCAACGGCTCGGGCAAGTCCACGCTGCTGCAACTGGTCGCGGGCACGCTCGCGCCGACGCTCGGCGAGGTCGAGTCGCACGGTCGGGTTTCGGCGCTCCTCGAGCTGGGCAGCGGCTTCAATCCGGAGTTCAGCGGACGCGAGAACGTCTTCCTCAACGGCGCCATCCTCGGCATCGAGCGGGCGCGCATGCGCGAGCTGATGGACGAGATCCTCGCGTTCGCGGACATCGGCGATTTCATCGACCGACCGGTGAAGACCTATTCGAGCGGCATGGCATTGCGACTTGCGTTCGCGGTCGCGACGGCTGTGGCACCGCGGATCCTGATCGTCGACGAAGCGCTCGCGGTGGGTGACGAGGCATTCCAGCGCAAGTGCTTCGCGCGCATCGAA
>DATKLH010000065.1:0-7927 GCA_035542515.1 Casimicrobiaceae bacterium | reverse complement strand
GGCCTCGATGCCGCCCTCCTCGACCTTGTGCGCGGCGATCTCGAGCAACTGCGGCGTGTCCGGATGCAATTCGTCGGTTTCCTTGTCGACGAAGAACGGCAGCGGGACACCCCACTGGCGCTGACGCGACAGCGTCCAGTCGGGACGATGCGCAATCATTCCGTAGAGGCGCGCCTTGCCCCAGCTCGGGTAGAAGCGCGTTGCTTCGATGCCGCGCAACGCGATCTGGCGCAGCGTGTCCGGCGGCTTGACGCCGCGAAAGCCCGGCACATCGTCCATGCCCGCGAACCATTGCGTGGTCGCGCGATAGATGATCGGCGTCTTGTGGCGCCAGCAGTGCATGTAGCTGTGCGTGAACTTCTCGCTGTGGAACAGCTCGCCGGCTTCGCGGATGCGGTCCACCACGTGCGGATTGGCGTCCCAGATGTTCATGCCGCCGAACAGCGGCAGATCCTTCGCGAAGCGGCCGTCGCCCTGGACCGGATTGAGGATGTCCTCGTCGGTCATTCCGTATCGCCGGCAGGAGATGAAGTCCTCGACGCCATACGCCGGGGAGCTGTGCACGATGCCGGTGCCCTGCTCGAGCGTGACATATTCGCCGAGGAATACCGGCGCCAAGCGATCGTAGAACGGATGACGGAAGGTAATCCCTTCCAACGCGTGGCCGCTTGCGGTCGCGATCACCTTGCCGTGCAGCTTGAAGCGCGCGAGACAGGCATCGACCAGGTCCGCCGCAAGGACCAGATGGCCCCGGTCGGTCGATACGAGCGCGTAGGTGAAGTCCGGATGGACGTTGAGCGCCTGATTGGAAGGAATCGTCCACGGGGTCGTGGTCCAGATCACGGCATGAATCGGACCCTCCGGCGGTTGCGCAAGGCCGAATGCTTGCGCAAGCCGCGCCCGCTGCTGCGCATCGGCAAGCGGAAACCCGACGTCGATCGCGATGTCGGTGCGATCCTCGTACTCCACCTCCGCCTCGGCGAGCGCGCTGTGGCAATCGAAGCACCAGTTCACCGGCTTGAGGCCCCGATACAGGAAGCCCTTCTCGAGCACCTTGCCGAGCGTGCGGATCTCGTCGGCTTCGTTGCGGTAAGCCATCGTCGTATAGGGATGATCCCAGTCGCCGAGCACGCCCAGGCGCTGGAAATCCTTCTTCTGCCGCTCGATCTGCTCGCTCGCATAGGCACGGCAGAGGCGCTGCGTATCGGCGATCGAAAGATGCTTGCCATGCGTCTTCTCGATCTGCACCTCGATCGGCATGCCGTGGCAGTCCCACCCGGGCACGTATGGCGCGTCGAAGCCGGCGAGCGTGCGGCTCTTGACGATCACGTCCTTGAGGATCTTGTTCACCGCGTGCCCGATGTGGATGTCGCCGTTGGCGTACGGCGGTCCGTCGTGCAGCACGAAACGCGGTCGCCCGGCGCTCGCCTTGCGGATCGCTTCGTACACGCGGCGCTGCTGCCAGTCGGCGACCCACGCGGGCTCGCGTCGCGCCAGGTCGCCGCGCATCGGGAATGGCGTATCGGGCAGGTTTAGCGTCGACTTGTAGTCGGTCTTTTCGGACATGTCAGCGGTGGGCGGTGAAATAGTCGCGCGCCTGCTCGGCATCGACGCGGATCTGGCGAGTCAACGCTTCGACGGTCGGGAAGCGCTCTTCGTCGCGCAGCTTGTGAACGAATTCGACGGTGATGCGACGACCGTAGATCGAGGATGCGAAGTCGAACAGGAACACTTCGAGAACCGGGCGCGCCTGCGCCTGCACGGTCGGTCGCGTGCCAAGGCTCGCCACGCCGAGATGCGGCGTGCCGCCAAGTCCGTGCACGCGCACCGCATAGATGCCCCACAGCGGCGGCTTGTGTCGAAGCGGCAGATTGGCGGTGGGAAAACCCAGATTGCGTCCGAGCTTCGCGCCGTGCACCACGCGACCGGATATCGCGTACGGATGACCGAGCAGCGCCTGAGCGCGGACCAGGTCGCCGAGCGCCAGCGCCTCACGGATCGCCGTGCTCGACGCACGTTCGCCTTCCACGTGAACGGTTCGCATGCCCTCGACACTGAACTGGCGCGCGCGCGAACGCAAAACCGCGAGGTCGCCGGCGCGTCCCTTGCCGAAGCGGAAATCGTCGCCGACGAGCACCCAGCGTGCGTTGAGCGCGTTCTCCAGGACGTCGTGAACGAAAGCTTCCGGCGACAGCGCCGCGAGCGCACCGTTGAAGCGCGCAACGAAGGTGGTCGCGACGCCATAGGCGCTGAACATCTGCAGCTTGGAGCGCAGGCTTGAAAGCCGCGCGGGTGGGGCCTCGCGTGCGAAGAACTCGCGCGGATGCGGATCGAAGGTGAGGACCGCGGGAGGCAGGCGCAGGTCTTCCGCGGCTTCGATCAGCCGGCCGAGCATCGCCTGATGGCCGCGATGAACGCCGTCGAAGTTGCCGATGGTGAGTGCGACCGGTTCGCCGGACGCGCTGCGGAGGCCACGCTGAACGCGCACTTTCGATCATCCCGCCTCGGGGCTGCGGGACGGGAAAAACCACGATTTTAGCCTAGTAGAGGGCCCGTACCGTGCGGCATCGCTTTAGCATGCTGTTTATTCACTTTCGGGACTCGAGGAGCGCGTACAAAAGCAGCTTGCAATTCCAGGCGTGGTGCGCGCGACAACTTGCCATCGAGTCGCGCGCGATCGCTCGGTCCGTCGTTGGCGCGTTCCTTCCGCGGCTCGCACCGTCAAGGTCGATCGCGTTTGTCCCCCGCCAATACTTCGCGCCAACCGCCTTCGACCAACGGGTAATAGAGCGCGAGGCGGATCCGACGCGCATCGAGCGCCGAAACGACGCGTGCGTAGCGTTCGAGCTGCGCGCGGTAGCGTTCGACCTCGCGGTCGAGAAACGCACTCGCATCGCCGCCTTCGTGCCGGCCGGTCTTGTAATCGACGATCCAGCGCTCACCGTCGCTTACGAAGCTGCGATCGACAACGACATGGACCACCGCGCCGTCGTCGACGCCGGCCAGCGACCATTCGCTGTGCGCGTCGACATGGCCGGGATCGAACAACCACCGACCCCGCGCATCGCCCAGCGTGCGGACCAACGCTTCGTATACGCGGTCGGCGGCCCGTTCGCGTTCGCCGGCCTCGACGCCGACCAGCGCGAGCTCCTGGATCAGCCGTGGGCGCAGCGACTGCACGCGACCGGCATCCCATGCGTCGATGCCCTCCGCAGCGATCTGCGCGAGCACGCGGTGAGCAACGGTGCCGATGCCTGCTGCAGTGACATCGGCCCAATCGAATACGACTTGCGAGACCTCGCGCAGCGGAGCGGAAGGCGCAACGATCGGCGAAGGACATGCGGGCAACGACCAGTCGACCGGGAGGCGGCGCAACGGATCGGCCCGCGGTGCGGGCGTCTCGCGTAGCGCTTCGGCGTCGTCATCGATGTCGAGATCCGGTTCGGCGGTCGCGGCGTTGTCGGGTTGCGGAACATGCGCGGCGACGGCTTGCCACAGCCGCTCGAGCGCGCTACGCCGCGCGGGGCGACGCCACTGCAGTGCGCCGGTGTCATCCTCGGGCGCGGTCTGCGCGACCGCAATCAGATGCAGGCGCCGCCGTGCGCGCGTGCTTCCCACGTACAGCAGGCGCCCCAGCTCGGCGCGCTCTTCGCGAGCTTCGAGCTCGGTCAGGTATTCGTGAACCGGATCCTGGCCCGACCGCATGCCGAATTTCTGGCGCCGCGGCGCGAGGAGCAACGCAGCATCCGATCCGCGCGGGCGAACCTTCCAGCTCAGGAGCTGATCGTCGCCATGCGTGGGCCGCAGATCGAGCCCCGGCAGGATGACGCAGTCGAACTCGAGGCCCTTCGCTCGATGCAAGGTCATCACCTGCACGAGGTCGGGGTGCGTGTCCGCGTTGGCGTAGAGCTGCATCGCCGCCGCAGTGAAGGCGTCGAAATCGGGCAGGTCGCCGGCAACCTCGTGCTGATCGAGCAGTGCGAACAGGTTGTCCGCACCCGTGCGGTCGAGCACGCCCTCGGCGCACGCTGGTCCTCCCAGAGCGAGCCACGCGCTACGAACACGCCGCGAGAGCGACGCTCGACCTCGCAGCGCAAGCGGACCGGCGAGCGCGTTCATGCAACGTCGGGCGCGCAAGCGACCGTCGTCGGACAATCGCGCGAGCACGGCATCTTCGCTCAACGCCTCCATCAGCGTTCGCTGCGATGCTTCGTGCACCAGCACCGACAGGTCGGCTAGCGTGAGGCCGCACCAGGGAGCGCGCAGCACAGCAAGCCATGCGAGGCGGTCGGCCGGCTGGGTGAGCGCGCGGCACAGCGAAATGAGATCGCGCGTGGCGAGACGTTCGTTCAGCGCTTCGAGCTCGACCGCGGCGTAGGCGACGTTCGCATCGCGCAGCGCGGGAAGCAGCAGCGTCGCGTGCGCTCGCGCGCGCAGCAGAATCGCGATCTCCTTGCATCCGACCTTGCGCGCCTCCTGTAGACGTCGCACCACCTCTGTCGCTTCGGCACGTCGATCGGCCGTGAGCGTCAGAGTCGGAGTCGATTCGGCGGACAGCGCGCTCGCAGCTTCCGACCGGCGATAAGCGACCTCCCCACGGGCGGGATGCGATACCGACCCGAGCACGCCCGCGAACACCTGGTTGACCCACTGGACGATCGACGACTGCGAGCGGAAGTTGCGCGCGAGCTCGAGCACGCCGACCGGAATGGCGCCGACCCGACCGCTCGACTGTGCCTCGACGAAGATGCGGACTTCGGCGTGACGGAAACGATAGATCGACTGCATCGGGTCGCCGACTGCAAACAGCGTGCGTCCATCGCCTTGTTGCCAGCCCGCCGTGAGGCGCTCGATGAGACGAAGCTGGGGCACCGAGGTGTCCTGGAATTCGTCGATCAGCAGGTGCTCCAGGCGATCGTCGAGCGCGAGCAGCAGGTCGCTCGGCTCGTCGGGTCCGCCGAGCGCCTGCAATGCGCGCAACGTCGCTTCGGCAAAGTCCGCTTGACCGTGCGTCGCGAAGACTTGCAGTAACGCACCGGCGGCTTCGCGCAGCACCTGTAGCGCAGCCGCGACGAATTGCCACGCCTCGTCGCTGTAGCGCTCCGGAGGCAGCCTGCGCACGCCGTGCAGCGCTGCTGCGAGCCCTGGAACGTCGCGCGCCTCGTCCAGCCACGCCTCGAAGGCGCTCTTGCGTTGCGAGCGAACATGCTTGTCTGCGCCCGTGGCGGGAGGAAAGCCGTGCTTGTGGTCGACGCTTTTGCGGAACACGCCCTCTTTGGTAAGCATCCACCCCGCAAGCGTCTCCCATGCCACGCGTGCAGTCAGCTGAGGAGGTGGCAGGTCGTTCGTATTCGCGACACCGCGCAAAGTGGAGGCGCGATCGCTGCCCGCATCGAGATGATCCAGTGCGTGGCCTGCAATCTCGCCCAGCCGCTCGACGAGTCGGCGCGGAAACGCCGCGCGGATCTCGCCCAACGCGGTCTCGATCTCGTGAGCAAGCTGCTGCTCGAGCTCGCGTCTCACCGAGGCGGGATCGAGCGCGAGCAGCGTCGGCCCCCAGCGGTCGCGTGCGGCCAGCATGCCCGCGAGGAGCTTCACCACGTATTCCGCGTCGTTGTCGAGCCAGCGCATCAGGATGCGCCAGTGCGGCGAGTTGCCCGGCGCTGCGCCAAGCGCGTTGCGTGCGGCCTCGCGATAAAGCGGCGTCGCATCGTCGACAAAGGCGGGCAATGCACCCAGCCCGGCACTGATCGGTGCCTGTCGTGCGATCGATGCGGCGAGCGCGTCGATGGTCATGATGCGAAGGCGCGCAGGATGCTCGACCAGCCGCCAGTCGAGCTCGCGATCCCGTGCAAGCGCGGCGCGCGCGAGATCGGCGGTGCGCTGATCGTGTGCGCTCGACGGCTGCGATGACAATTCCTGCGCTTGCGCGATCGCCGCGATGACGCGCTCGCGCATCTCGGCAGCGGCCTTGCGCGTGAACGTCATCGCGACGATGCGATCGGGACGATCGACGCGCGCGAGCAGCGCGAGGTAGCGCTGGATCAGAAGACCGGTCTTGCCCGAGCCGGCGGGCGCCTGAACCAGCCAGGAGTGCGCGACGTCGAGCGCGCGCTCGCGCGCCCGCTCGTCGGAGGTATCTTCGAACCAGTCGTTCATTCGTCCTGCGACTCGCCGGGATGCGGTGTCGCTTCCTCGCCCAGCGCGCGGATGCGGCAGAAGGACTGCAGGTCGCATTGCCCGCACGCCTGTCCGTTGCGCGGCGACACCTCGGCACGGCCTTCACGGAACTCGCGCGCGATCGCGTCGAGTCGCTCCGCCCATTGCGACTGCAGCGTGGCCCAGTCTTCGAAGGGAACCTCGCGCGCACGCGCCGGCGTGGGCAGCTGCGGCCAGGCCTGCGGATCGCTCGCGAGGCCGTGCACGCGCACCTCGCCTGCCTTCAACTGCGCGTAGGCCAGAGCGCGAACGTTGCGTGTCGGTGCATTGGCCCGTTCGGCAAGCGCGTACAAACCGATCTGCGTACCGGCCGGGCGCTCCGCGAACCATTCGCTGGGCGGCTTGCCCTTGCCCGACTTGTAGTCGATGATCGCGATGCCTTCGTCGTCGAGCGCGTCGATGCGATCGATGCGAAACGCGAGCTTGAGGCCGCCCAGCACCAGCGAGGTACCGCGTTCGATCGCACGGACCGCGAACGGCGGCCGTTCGCGCTCGATCGCCAACCAGCTGCGGATGCACGACGCGATGCGGGCGTGTTCGCTGCCCGCGATCACCGGCGCCAGTGCACGCCATCGCGGCTTCGCGAACGCGTCGATCGCAGTCGCGACGGCCTCGTCGATGCGGGCATCCAGCGCGACCTCGTCGAGGCGAGCAAGAGTGCCGGAGTCGCGGACTGCGGTCCAGAAAGCCGCGAGCGCGTTGTGCAACAGGATGCCGCGCTCGATCGGGGTCAACCCTTCTCCGGGTGCAGGCCAGCCTTCCGCGCGAAGCCGATAGCGCGTGAAAGCCTGGAACGGGCAGGCGCTCTGGCTTTCCACCAGGCCTGTTCCGCCGCGCAACTCCGTGCCTGCCGGCAGCGTCGGCGCGAGATCGTCCCGCCAGGGCAGCGCATGCGCACGGGCCGCGACACTGTCGGCGAAACGCGCATGCCGCGCGGGCATTGCATCGAGCGCTGGCCACTGCGCGAAAAGCGGAGACGGCGTCTGCTCGGCCTCGCGCGCAACACGCGCACAACTCGCGACGACTTCGGGAGCCGCAGCAGCAAAGCCGCGGGTGAGGCGTTGAGCGAAGGCGAGCTCGATCGCACCGCTCGAACGCGGAAGCAGACGCTCGCGCTGCCACGCGATCGACAGGAAGGCATTGGGTGCAGGCGCAGCGGGCCAGCGTTCGGCCGCGAAGTCCGCAAGCCACAACGCATCGAAGTCGAGGCCGGCGGCTTCGAGCACGCCGAGGATCCGGATACGCGGTTCCCCGCTCTGCGGCTGGAACAGTCGCTCGCTCGCGATCGCGCGCAGCGCGGACACTGCAGAGCGCGCATCCAGCGTCCCGGTCACGCTGCCCAATCCGATGAACTCGACGAGCAACGCCGTGAACGCCTCGCGCAATTGCCATTCGCTGCTGTCGAGGCTGCGTTCGCCGGGCCAGCCAAGCGCCGCAAGCCACTGGCTCCAGCTCTCCACCCAAGCGCGCGGCGTGCGAGCTGCACGCGACGGTGAGCCGACCGACTGCCAGCGTGCGCTCAGCGACGCATCGTACTTGGCGAGCGTTCGAGCGACATCGGCGAAGCTCACGTCGTGCCGACCCTGTTCGCGCCAGGTGCGCTCGGCCATCGCGCGCGCGGCCCAGCGCTGCGAAGCCTCCGGGATGTAGGGCGAGCGGACCAGCGCTGCGGCATCGGTTGTCGCGATGCGACCCGAGGCCGCTTCGA
>DATKLH010000064.1:0-10646 GCA_035542515.1 Casimicrobiaceae bacterium | reverse complement strand
GCACCGGCACGATGAGCTTGATCGGCTTGTCGGGATAGGTTGCGTGGACGGGCAGCGATGCAAGCGATGCGATCGCGATGCAGGCGAGCCGGACGGCGTTCCAGAAACGTTTCATCGATCCTCCAGGTCGCCGGTATGCTCCGGCTGCGCCAAGTCTAACGGCGCAGCCAAGCGTGTTCAAGGCGCGCGCAACGTGGCGCAGTGCGGGTGGCGTATCGTTACGCCATGTCGATTCGCGTCGAATGCTATGCGGGCTATCGCGGCGAGCAGGAGCCGCGCGCCTTCTGGCTGGGCGAGCGTCGCTTCGAAGTGCGCGAAGTCGTCGATCGCTGGTTCGCGCCGGAGAAGCGGTGGTTCCGTGTCGACGCCGACGATGGCGACATGTACATCCTGCGGCACGACGAAGCGAGCGGCGAGTGGGATCTCGCCGCGTACCGGCGCGCTCGCGCTTAAGCGGCGAATCGCTCGACTCGCCATGCCTGCGGGCACGCGGCGGGTTAGACTTCGACGCGATCGATTCTTCACCCGGCGCGGTTTTATGCTGAAGGTGCATCCCACCGGCGCGATCCTCGGCGCCACCGTCGAAGGTGCGGACCTGTCGCGTCCGCTCGACGACGCCGCGCTCGCGATGCTCGTCCGGGCGCTCGCTGAGCATGGCGTGCTGTGCTTTCCGGCGCAGAGCCTCGATGCTCAGGCGCTGCGGCGCTTCAGCGCGCAGTTCGGCACGCTGGAGATCAACGTCACCGGCAAGTTCCAGGAACCCGGCCTGCCGGAAGTGATGATCCTGTCCAACATGGTCGAGAACGGCACGCCACTGGGCCTGAGCGACGCCGGCCAGGACTGGCACACGGACATGTCCTACAGCGGCACCATCGCGTATGCGAACGTCCTGCATGGCATCCGGATCCCGCGGCGCAACGGACAACCGCTCGGGGACACGCAATTCGCGAGCATGGCCGCCGCCTACGATACGCTGCCCGGCGATGTGAAGGAGACCATCGCGACGCTGCGCGCCGTCCACGACTTCGCCAAGTTCTGGGACAACATGCGTAAGCGACCCGGTAGCACGCGTCCGCCGCTGTCGGATACGCAGCGTGCGCAAAAGCCTCCGGTCACCCATCCGATGGTGCTGCAGCATCCGATCACGCGGCGTCCGCTGCTCTACGTCAACCCCGGTTACGCGGTACGCGTCGATGGCCTTCCTGCGGCGGAGAGCGACGCGCTGCTCGCGTTCCTCTTCGAGCATCAGTTGCAGCCGCGCTTTCGATATGCGCATCACTGGACCGAGGGCGACTTGCTGGTGTGGGACGATCTGGTCACGCTGCACCATGCGGTGGCCGACTACGCTCCGCACGAGCATCGGCTGATCAAGCGCTGCCAAGTCATGGCTGATCGGGTGTTCGATCCGGCGTGGCGCGCGCGATTGGAGCGTGCCGCCTCGGCAACGCCCGATGCAACGACGCATTGAGCAGGGTCATCCACAAGACAACGGAGGAGACCGGTGAGCACAGGCGCAAGCAGTTCGCTTCGCATCCTCGTCATCGCGGCGGCTGTGTTCACGCTGAGCGCCGAGGCACGTGGCGAGGCGAACGAGATCCGGTTCGCCAAGCAGTTCTCGATGGGGTATGTGCAGTTCAACGTGCTCGAGCATCACAAGCTGATCGAAAAGCACGCCCGCGCAATGGGCTTGGGTGAGGTGAAAGTCACATGGTCGACGTTCAACGGGCCGGACGCTATGAATACGGCGTTGTTGTCCGATCAGGTCGACGTGGTCGCCGGCGGCGTTCCCGGACTGGTTACGCTGTGGTCCAAGACGGCGGGGACGGCGCAGGAGGTACGCGGCATTTCCGCGCTGAGCTCGCAACCATTCCTGCTCAACACGCGCAACGCCGGGGTGAAATCGATCCGTGATTTCAGCGACGCCGATCGCATCGCGGTGCCGACGGTAGGCGTGTCGGTGCAGGCGGTCACGCTGCAGATGGCCTGCGCGCAGACCTTCGGCAAGTCCAGCTATAACAGGCTCGACAAGCTGACCGTGTCGATGTCGCCTCCCGATGCGACGGTCGCGTTGCTGACGGGATCGGGCCTCGTGAGCAGCGCTTTCAGCGTGCCGCCGTTCCAGCAGCAGCAGCTGGAGAACCCGGCCATCCACACCGTGCTCAACTCCTTCGACGTGCTCGGCGGTTCGCACAGCTTCACCGTTGCGTGGACTTCGCGCAAGTTCCACGATGCCAATCCGAAGCTCTATCGCGCGTTGCTCGATGCGCTTGCGGAGGCGACGCAGGTGCTGAACGCCGACAAGCGCGCAGCCGCCGCCCTGTGGATCGAGGATTCGAAGTCGAAGCTTCCGCTCGACATGGTGTACTCGGTGCTCGCCGGGACGCAGGTGAAGTGGACGCTGGTGCCGGAGAACACGATGAAATACGCCTCGTTCATGAAGGACGTGGGCAGCATCAAGACGGCGCCGTCGTCGTGGAAGGACCTGTTCTTTCCCGAGATCCAGGGCGAGCCGGGAAGCTAGGTGCGTTCCGGACGTTGCCCGGCGGCCATGAATGCCACGGATTCGCAGCTGCCGCGGAAGCGGGAACCCAGCGACTTTCGTTTCGCCACCGCCCGAGGAACGACGTCGCTGGGTCCCGGCGGCCCTGGCCGAGACGACGCTTGCCTTCGGGTGGGCGAAATCGCTGGGGCACATCATCGCCGTCTTGAAACATGGGTAGCCACGGAAAAGGCGCGTCGCGGGTGGACACCGTCGTGACCGACGTTGCAGCCGGGCATGTCGCGATCGGGACACGCATGCCCCGACGATTGCGGCACGCGCGCAGCATCGAGGACCTGCGGGTCCTGGCGCGGCGGCGACTGCCGCGCGCGGTGTTCGAATTCTTCGATGGCGGTGCCGAGGACGAGTCGACCTTGCGCGACAATCGTGCGGCCTTCGAACGCTGGCGCCTCGTGCCTCGGATGATGGTCGGCGTCGGGACCGTCGACACCGCGACCGAGATCGCAGGGAGTCGTGCCAATTGGCCGATCGTCATCGCGCCCACCGGTGCCCCGGGCTTCGCGTGGCCGCGCGCGGACATTGCCATCGCACGCGCCGCTGCGACTTTCGGCATTCCCTACACGCTGTCGAGCTCTGCAACCTGCTCGCTCGAAGACGTTGCGCGCGAGGCAGCCGGTGCCCCATGGTTCCAGCCGTACATCCTGCGCGACCGGCCGTTCTTCGCGCGTTTGATCGATCGTGCCGAAGTGGCGGGGTATCAGACGCTGGTGCTCACCGTCGACATGCCTACCGGAGGCAAGCGCGAGCGCGACTTTCGCAACGACTTCGGCGTGCCGTTCCACTGGACCGCACGCAATGTCTGCGATTTCGCGTCGCGGCCCGCGTGGGCCATGCAGCTCATACGCAACGGCGTGCCGCGCCTGGAAAACCTGATCGGCCTCGATCGGTCCGGACCGGATATTTCCGGCGCGGCATCCTCGGTGGGCCGCAATTACGATCCCGATTTCGATTGGCGCGGCTTCGAGGCGATTCGCAAGCGCTGGCCGCGCACGCTGCTGGTCAAGGGCATCCTGCATCCCGACGACGCGCATCGCGCGGTCGAGCTCGGTGCGCAGGGCATCATCGTTTCCAATCATGGCGGACGCCAGCTCGACGGCGCCATCGCGAGCCTCGACGCCCTGCTGGCGATCGTTGCCGCCGTAGGCGATCGGGTTCCGGTGATCGTCGACAGCGGCGTGCGTCGCGGCAGCGACATCGTGAAGGCGCGCGCCTTGGGTGCGACCGCTGTGATGATAGGCCGCGCGACGCTGTACGGCGCCGCCGCAGGCGGCGCGGCCGGCGCGCAACGCGCTCTGGAAATCCTCACCGAGGAAATCGTGCGCACCATGCGACTGTGCGGCATGCGTTCGTTGGACGACCTGGGTCGCGGCTGGCTGGTGCGCCAGGATGCTCAACCGCCCGGGGCGGCGATGGCGGCGGGTGAGGGTTCCGAGGCGTAAGATCGGTGCTCCCGACAGCCATCGAGACAAGCCATCGGTCGCGGTTTGGTCTATGGCCGCCGGTGATTTCCCGCGCAGGCACGCTTGCCCCTGACAACCAGCCTCTAGCCCCGCAGCTGCGCCTTTCATGCTCCACGTCGTGCGCCTCGGCGAGCCGCGGAAGCCCAATGAAGGCTTGCGCATCGGTACCGTGCGGCGCGTTCCGCGCGGCGTACGCAAGGAAGACTATGCGCGCCGTGACTTCTTCGACGTCTGGTTGCCCTTGCTTGCGCCGAGTGACGCCCTCGTGTCGTGGGCGCAAGCGAATCCATGGGACGGGCGCCGCTGGGCGCGCTTCGCGCGCGAGTACCGGCGCGAAATGAGCACACCCGACGCGCAACGCCTCATCGCGCTCCTGGCGGCGCTGTCGCACCAGACCAACCTCGCCGTGGGCTGCTACTGCGAGGATGCTTCGCGCTGTCATCGTTCGCTGTTGCGCGAGCTGCTCGCCAAGGCGGGCGCGGCGATGGCATGTGACGGCATGCAAACGTCCAAGCGATGAAACCGATCCTGGTAGCCGGTGGCGGTATCGGAGGACTGGCGGTCGCACTGGGCCTTGCCCGTCGCGGAATGCGCGTGACCGTGCTCGAGCGCGCATCCGCGCTCGGCGAAATCGGCGCGGGCATCCAGCTCGGACCCAACGCCTTCCACGCCTTCGATGCGCTCGGCGTGGGAGATGCGGCGCGGCGCATGGCGGTCTACATCGAACGTCTGCGCTTGATGGACGCGCTGACCGCCGAGGAGATCACGCACGTCCCGCTCGACGAGCCGTTTCGCAAGCGTTTCGGCAATCCATACGCGGTGGTGCATCGTGGCGACCTTCATGGCGTGCTGCTGCAAGCGTGTCGCGACGATGCGCGCATCGAGCTGCGCGTCAGGAGCGAGGTCGCGTCGTACCAGCACGACGATGCAGGCATCACCGCCGCGCTGGCTTCCGGCGAGCGGGTCGGCGGCTCGGCACTGATCGGCGCGGATGGACTCTGGTCGAAGGTCCGCCAGCAAGTGGTCGGCGACGGACCGCCGCGCGTGTCGGGTCACACCACCTATCGATCGGTGATCCCGACGCAGCGCATGCCCGAGGACCTGCGCTGGAACGCCGCCACGCTATGGGCCGGACCGAAGTGCCACGTGGTGCATTACCCGCTGTCGGACTGGAAGGTCTTCAACCTGGTCGCGACCTATCACAACGACGCGCCGGAGCCGGTGACCGGCGTCCCGGTGTCGATCGACGAAGTGCTTGCCGGGTTTCGTCACACCCACGAGCGCGTGCAGGACATCATCAAGCACGGACGCGACTGGAAGCTGTGGGTGCTGTGCGACCGCGATCCGGTGTTGAAATGGACCGACGGGTGCGTGGCATTGCTGGGCGACGCCGCGCATCCGATGCTCCAGTATTTCGCGCAGGGCGCGTGCATGGCCCTCGAGGACGCGGTATGCCTGGCCGAGTGCGTGGCAGCGGATCCAGGCGACCTCGCGCGCGCGTTCCGCAGCTACAACGAGCAGCGCGTGCTGCGCACCACGCGCCTGCAGTTGCAATCGCGCGAGATCGGGCAGCACGTCTATCATCCCGACGGAGCGCACGCGGCGTTGCGCAACAGCATCATGGGTGCAAAGGACGCGCAGGCATGGTACGACACGCTCGAGTGGCTCTACGGCGGGCCGCGCGCGGCATCGCCGACCAACGCTCGCGTTCGTCTCCCCGCGGAATGAGCTCGTCGACGCGCCAGGCACAGCGAAGGAGCCACTCCATGGATGAGGGAAACACGAGGACAGCGGCGCCGACCACACACGGGGCAGACAGCTCGCCGCTCGGCAGCATTGCCGATCTACCGCGCGACTATTACGAGACGCTGACCCGCCTCAACACCTTGCCGCTCTGGCCGTCGCTGCGCGCGTTGCTGCCGCGCAACCAGCCGGCGCGGCGTACCCAGCCGGTGATGTGGCGCTACGCCGACGTGCGACCGCAACTGCTGCGCGCCGGCGAGCTCACGCCGATCGAAAAGGCGGAGCGGCGCGTGCTCGTGCTGTGCAATCCCGGTCTCGGGCTCGAGAACATGCAGGCGACGCCGTCGATCTACATCGGTCTGCAACTCATTCTCCCCGGCGAGAAGGCACCCAATCATCGGCATACGCCGTCAGCCATTCGCTTCGTCATCGAAGGACGCGGCGGCTTCACGATCGTGTCGGGCGAGAAGCTGCCGATGGAGAAGGGCGACCTCATCCTTACGCCGTCGCTGCTGTGGCACGACCACGGCCACGAGGGCGAGGGTCCGGTCATCTGGCTCGACGCGCTCGATCTCCCTCTGGTGTTCGGGCTCGAGGCTTCGTACGCTCTCGAGGCGGCTCCGCAGCAGGTGACCCGAGCGCAGGGTTTTTCGACATCACGCTACCGGCAGGGCGGCGTGGTGCCCTACGCAGCGTTGCGATCCACGCGCGAGCCGTATCCGCTGCTGCGCTTTCCGTGGCGCGAAGTCAAGCAAACGCTGCAAAGCCTCGCCAGCGTCACGCCGCGCGACCAGGTGGTGCACGTTGCCTATGTCAATCCGCAGACGGGTCGCGAGTGCCTGCCGACGCTCGGGTTTTCGGCGCTGCTGTTAAGGCCCGGCGAGGAGGCGCGGCTGACGCGACGCTCTGCTTCCGCCGTGCTGCATATTGTCGAAGGCGCCGGAAGTGCGTCGGTCGATGCGGTTACCCATCGCCTCGACGAAGCCGACACGCTGGCCGTGCCGACTCACGCCGAGGTTCGGCTTGCCAACCCGTCGTCGCAGCATCCCCTCGCTCTATTCATGGTCGACGACGCGCCGCTGCAGCGCGCGCTCGGCTTCTACGAGGAGTTCGACGGAACGGGAGCCTAATCGCTGCGCACCAACGTTCACCCCTCTCCCCGCGCAGGGGAGAGGTATCGGAACGGATGACGTCGCGCGTCAGCCCACCCGTCAGGTTGCTCGAGACGCGCTACTTGCCTCCAACCCTGGCGACATCGGCGAGCAGCTTGCTCGCCCCCTTGTTGCTGACCGTTCCGCGGATCAGGATGTCGGGAGGAAGCACGCTCTTGCCGTAGTACTTCGCGTTCCAGTCATCCGACAGGTTGATCAGCGTCCCGTCCAGATTGAGCCCCCCGTATACGCCCTTGGCGCGCGTGAATGCGACGAGATCGGCGACGACGTCCGACTTGGCGCCCGCGCCGACCGGTCCGGCCGCGATACTGGCATCACCGCCGACCTTGAACGACGCGGCCATGAGCGAGTTCATGCCTTTCTCGGTCATCACGAGCGTCACCATCTCGGAGACCGCGACCCCGGCCTGGAAGCCGACGCTCGCGGTGGCGAGCGTGTAGAACGACGGCCCGTGCCACTTGCCGCCTTCCTTGGCCACCAGCACGGCGCGACCGCCCGAGCCACCGAAGATGAAGCCGGCCTTGACGATCTCGGGCGAGATCAGAACGCCGCGCGCGCGCCCGATGTTCTGCTGGAGCCAGGTCATGTCCGGATCACGGAGGAAGGTATTCAGCGTGGCATCGGCGGAATTGACCAGCTTTTGCTGGTCGTTCTGCGCCGACGCGGTGGAAATGCTCAGAGCGAGCCATGCCATGGCGAGCAGCGGGGTCACGAAACTGCGCAACGACACTGTCATGCGAGCCTCCGGAAAGCAGTTGGCGGACGCTTATTGTGCACCACGAGCACGGTGCTGGCACGCCACCCCGTACGCCGAACTCGCGTGCGCCTCGGCACTCCAACCGGCATCCGCCCTCGGCGCGATGCCACGACACCAGCACCGCCGCACGCTCCCCGTGCGGTGCGAATGCCGCGTTTGCGACCCGCCAGCCGTGCGGGGCCTTTTTTTCCTGGTGGAGACGAGCATGCAAGCACCGATTCGCAACACCCTCCTCGGCGTCACGTTCAGCTTGGTGGCCTGCGCAGCATTCGCGCAAGCGCCCGAAGCGGGCGGCAGGGCCGGCATGAATGCAACGACCGGCTCGACAGGCGCCGGAGCACCGAGCACCAGCACGCCGGCGTCGGGGACCTCGGGTGCTACCGCTCCCAACGCGACCAAGCCATCCTCCGCTAGCACTAGCGCGTCCGGCAAGAGCGCATCCTCCGCCAAGACCATGACGGCAAGTCACAAGCACGTCGCCGCTCATCACACTATGATGATGCACCATGCCGCGGCGAGCGATCGGCAGGAAGTCGCGTTCCGATCGGCGTTGCGGCAATGCGTCAGCGGTCCGCAAGATCGGCGCGACAACTGCATCGACCAGACGCTGACGCACTTCGGACGCGGATGACGTGCAGAAGCGTCCCGGCACGACGACGCCGCGCCTTGCGCGGCGTTTTCGTTTGATGCACGACCACGGAAGCCATCGGCAGACTGCGCTCGTTTAGCGCCACGCCGCAACGGGGCGCGGTTTTCGGTTAACGTTCACGCACCGCTGCGCCCGACGCAGCAGCTTCGCCGCGTTCTGGTGCCGTCTCGATGCGACCTACCCATGGCAAGTAATCCCGACAGCGCCGGCATGCGTCGCGGCCTGACGCACTACGGCGACGCCGAGTTCTCGCTGTTCCTGCGCAAGGCGTTCATCAAGGCGATGGGCTATTCGGACGATGCGCTCGATCGTCCGATCGTCGGCATCACCAACACCTACAGCGAGTTCAATCCGTGTCATGCGACGGTTCCGCAGCTCATCGCGGCGGTGAAGCGTGGCGTGATGCACGCCGGCGGATTGCCGATGGAATTCCCGACCATCTCGATCCACGAGTCGTTCGCGTATCCGACCAGCATGTACCTGCGCAACCTGATGGCGCTCGACACCGAGGAGATGATCCGCGCGCAGCCGGTCGATGCGATAGTGCTGATCGGCGGTTGCGACAAGACGATTCCGGCCCAGCTCATGGCGGCCGCGTCGGCCAACGTCCCGGCGATCGTCGTGCCCACCGGCCCTATGTTGACGCGCACGCATCACGGCGAGCGTTTGGGAGCGTGCACGGATTGCCGGCGATTCTGGGCGCGGTTTCGCGCCGGGGAGATCGGCCGGGACGAGATCGACGAGGTCAATGCGCGCCTTGCGCCCACCGCCGGGACGTGCATGGTGATGGGCACGGCCAGCACCATGGCGTGCATGACCGAGGCGATGGGCATGAGCCTTCCCGGCGCCGCAACGATACCGGCCGTGCATGCCGAGCGACTGCGCAACGCCGAAGCCTCGGGGACGCGTGCGGTAGCGCTCACGCAGTCGGGTCCGCGGCCGCGCGACATCATGTCGGCCAAGGCCTTCAGCAATGCGCTCACGGTGCTGCACGCGATCGGCGGATCGACCAACGCGCTGATCCATGCGACCGCGATCGCGGCGCGCTGCGGCATCCGCATCGATCTCGAGCGCTTCGACGCGCTCGGCCGCAAGGTGCCGGTGCTGGTCGATCTCAAGCCGACGGGCTTGCATTACATGGAGCACCTGCACGAGGCCGGTGGATTGCGTGCCGTGCTGCGCGAGTTGCGCCCGCTCCTTCATTTGGACGTTCCGACGATCTCAGGGCAGACGCTGGAACAGGCCATCGCAGGCGACGACGCGCCCGATGGGCACGACGTGGTGCGCCCGCTGCGCGATCCGATCTTCGCGCAAGGCGGCATCGCGGTGCTGCGCGGAAATCTCGCGCCGAATGGCGCGGTGATCAAGCACTCGTCGGCGACGCCCGCATTGCTGATGCATACCGGGCGGGCGGTGGTGTTCGATTCGCTCGCCGACCTCGCAGCACGAGTCGATGCACCGGATCTCGACGTCACCTCCGACGACGTGCTGGTTCTGCGCAATGCCGGGCCGCGCGGGGCGCCCGGCATGCCGGAAGCGGGCTACATACCCATCCCCAGAAAGCTCGCCCAACGCGGCGTCAAGGACATGGTCCGCCTGTCCGATGCGCGCATGAGCGGCACCGCGTTCGGCACCGTCGTTCTGCACGTGAGCCCGGAAGCGGCGGTCGGCGGTCCGCTCGCGCTGTTGCACACCGGCGACCGCATCCGGCTCGATGTCGAAGCGCGCGCCATCGAGTTGCTCGTCGCGTCGGACGAGCTCGAGCGCCGGCGAGCAGGGCTCGCACTACCGAAGCTCGATCACGACGTCTCGGGTTATCGTCGCTTGTATCTGGACCACGTGCTGCAGGCCGACGCCGGCTGCGATTTCGATTTCATGGTCCCCGACGCGCCGGGCGAGGTTGCGCCGCTCGATTGAGCCGCTGCAGCCGATGCGCGGCTAGAAGCCGGCTGCGCAGCGCTGGGTGTGCTCGACGCTGGGCGGGGATTCGAAGCAGTGACCGACCAGGGCGCGCCAGCGCTGGAAATCTTCCGACTGGCGGAAATCGACGAGGTGGTTGTCCATCGTCTCCCACTCCACCATCAGGCGATAGCGCGAAGGCTTTTCGATCGAGCGTTGAAGCTGCAGCCCGCGACAACCCTTGGCGCGCTGGAACAGAGGCGCGGCCTTGATCACGTTGGCTTCGAACTCGGCTTCGAGGCCGGGCTTGACTTCGATCTGCGCGATTTCGAGGATCATAGGAGGTCAATCATGGTGATGGTCGGCGCGGGCAGGGAAACAGTTGTGCAGCGGCGATTATGCCTTT
>DATKLH010000063.1:0-6153 GCA_035542515.1 Casimicrobiaceae bacterium | reverse complement strand
AGTTGCGCATGGATGCGCGCGCCATCGAGCGCGTGCTGTATCGCGAGTCGGGATTGCTCGGCGTCTCGGGCATTTCCGCCGACATGCGCGAGCTGCTGGCCAGCGAAGCGCCGCGTGCACGCTCCGCCGTCGAACTGTTCTGTTACCGGATCGTGCGCGAGCTCGGAGGGCTCGCTGCGGCGTTGGGTGGCGTGGACGGCATCGTGTTCACCGGTGGCATCGGCGAGCATGCGGCGCCGGTCCGCGAGCGCGTGCTAAGCAAGGCAACCTGGCTGGGTTTCGATCTCGACGCGCAAGCGAACTCGCGCGATGCCTTGCGTATTACCACGACCGCTTCGCGGCCCGCGTACGTGCTCGCCACCAACGAAGAGCGGGTTATCGCGCAGCACACGCGCGCGGTCGTCATGGCCTAACGTTTGCGCGCGATCGTCGTTGCAATTGAACCGCGGCGCGCCACAATGGCCCAACATCAGGAGCGAGCGCTGTCGCGATCGAGGTGGACATGAACCAACAGGCCGTGCGCATCGAAAAGGACGCGTTGGGTGAAGTGGCCGTTCCCGCCGACAAGCTGTGGGGCGCGCAGACCCAGCGCTCGATCGAGAACTTCCCGATCGGCGTCGACCGCTTCAAATGGGGCCGCAGCGTCATCCGTGCGTTCGGCATCCTCAAGAAATCAGCGGCGATTGCGAACGGCCGGCTGGGGGAACTGCCGCGCGACAAGGTCGACCTGATCGTGCGCGCGGCGCAGGAGGTCATCGACGGCCGGCTCGACGATCAGTTTCCGCTGGTCGTGTTCCAGACCGGATCGGGCACGCAGTCGAACATGAATGCGAACGAGGTCATCGCCAATCGCGCGATCCAGCTCGCGGGTGGGACGATCGGCTCGAAGAAGCCGATACATCCCAACGACGACGTGAACCGCGGACAATCGTCCAACGACACGTTCCCGGCGGTGATGCACATCGCGAGTGTGCTCGACGTCGACGAGCGCCTTTTCCCGGCACTCGAGCAATTGCGCGATACCCTCGACGCGAAGGCGCGCCGCTTCGCGGACATTGTCATGATCGGCCGCACGCACCTCATGGACGCGACGCCGATCACGCTCGGCCAGGTGATCACCGGCTGGGTGGGTCAGCTCGATCATGCGCGACACACGATCGGGACTGCGCGTGAAGGATTGCTGCCCCTGGCGCTGGGCGGCACGGCGGTTGGCACCGGCCTCAACGCGCACCCGCGCTTTGGCGACGAAGTCGCCGGAGTGATTGCGCAGGAAACCAGCAAGCCCTTTCGCTCGGGCGAGAACAAGTTCGCGCTGCTCTCGGCGCACGACGAGATCGTCGATGCCAGCGCCGCGCTGCGTACGCTTGCCGATGCGTTCTTCAAGATCGCCAACGACGTGCGGTGGTACGCGAGCGGACCGCGCGCGGGACTCGGCGAGATCGCCATTCCGGACAACGAGCCGGGATCTTCGATCATGCCGGGCAAGGTGAACCCGACGCAGTGCGAAGCGGCCACCATGGTCTGCACGCGCGTCTTCGGCAACGATGCGACGGTCGCTTTCGCGGGAAGCCAGGGTAACTTCCAGCTCAATGTCTACAAGCCGGTGATGCTGCAGGGGACGCTGGAATCCATCGCGTTGCTCGCCGATGCGATACGCTCGTTCGACGAGCGCTGCGCACGCGGCATCGAACCGATCGAGGCGACCATCCGCGACCATGTCGAGCGATCGCTGATGCTGGTTACTGCGCTCAATCCGCACATCGGCTACGAGAACGCGGCGAAGATCGCGCTGCACGCTCACCGTAACAACATGAGCCTGCGTGACGCGGCGCTTGCGCTGGGACTGGTTCCGGCCGAGGACTTCGATCGCTGGGTCGTGCCCAAGGCGATGACCGGACCGGGCTGACGCCGCGACACCCAATCCCGCGATCAATGCGCCGTTGCGGCCTTCCGTGTCGTCGCGCGGACCGGGTGGAATTCTTTCGCTCAACCTGCTTGGCGTACGAGCCGGAAGCCGCGAGCGCCTGGTTGCGAGGCCGCGAGGCGTTTCTGCCGCGAGGCAGCGGCATGGAGCGCTCCGGTAAAATCCGCATTCGATGGACGTTCCCACCTACGATCTTCTGGTGATCGGTGGCGGCATCAATGGCGCCGGCATCGCACGCGATGCCATCGGCCGCGGCATGTCGGTGCTGCTGGTCGAGCGCGGCGACATCGCCTCCGCCACCTCGCAGTGGAGCACCAAGCTCATCCACGGCGGTTTGCGCTATCTCGAGCATTACGAGTTCCGTCTGGTGAGCGAGTCGCTTGCCGAGCGCGAAGTGCTGTTGCGGCTGGCTCCGCACCTGGTCGAGCCGCTGTCCTTCGTCTTGCCGCACGAGCCGCACCTGCGCCCCGCGTGGATGATTCGCGCGGGCCTTTTCCTGTACGACCATATCGGCGGACGTCGCACCCTGCCGGGGTCGTTCGGCGTGAGGTTGGACGGCACGCCGTGGGGTGCGGGCCTCAAGCCGCAATTCAAGCGCGGCTTCGTCTACGCCGATGCGCGTGTCGACGATGCCCGGCTCGTTCTGGTGAACGCGATGGATGCTCGCGACCGGGGCGCGCAGATCCGCGTTCGCACGCGACTGACGCATGCGCAGCGCCAGGGAGGCATGTGGCGCGCCACGCTGACCGCGTCGCACGGCGCCACCCAATACGTCGATGCGCGGGCCATTGTCAACGCCGCGGGACCGTGGGTGAAGGACGTGCTGGGCTCGATCGAGGTGCCGCCGATAGAAGCGGACGTGCGCCACGTCAAGGGCAGCCACATCGTCGTGCCTCGCGTGCACGATCAACCGCACGCGTACCTGCTGCAGAACGCCGACAACCGCATCGTATTCGTGATTCCCTATCAGGAGCGCTATTCGCTGATCGGCACGACCGACGTCCCGGTGCAGTCCTACGAGGCGCCGCGCATCGATCCCGGCGAGATCGAATACCTGATCAACCTCGCGAACAACTATCTCGCGCGACCGCTCAAGCGCAATCAGGTCGTCTGGACCTACAGCGGCGTGCGGCCGCTCTACGACGACGGGAGCGCCGATGCTTCGGCAATCACACGCGACTACGTGGTGAAGCTCGATGCGTTGCCGGGGACGAGCGGACCAGGCCGCGCACCGCTGATTTCGATCTTCGGCGGCAAGCTCACCACTTATCGCAAGCTCGCCGAAGACGTGCTTGCGCAACTCGGTCCCTTCTTCCCCGATATGGGGACTCCGTGGACTGCGCGCGACTGTCTTCCTGGCGGCGACCTGCCGCGCGGCGATCGCGCTGCGTTTGCCGCGGAGCTGGTGGCGAAGTACAGCGGCGTTGCCGCGCCGACCGTTCGCGCCATTGCGTCGCGCCATGGCACGCGCGCCACGGTGATCCTCGACGGTGCGCGTGCAGCTTCGGACCTGGGACGCGACTTCGGCGCGACGCTCACCGAGCGCGAAATCGATTACTGTGTTCGCGAGGAATGGGCGCAGACCGGCGAAGACGTGCTCTGGCGACGTACCAAGGCCGGGCTTGCGATGACGGCGGCACAACGCAAGGCCGTCGACGACCACCTTGCCGGCCGGCGCGTAACGGCGTGACACGCAACGCGGGATGCTCCCAATGCCGCAACGACTCGACACGATCTGCCTTTTCTGCGGCGCCAACGTCGGTGCTCGCAGCGTCTATGTTCGGGCGGCGCGTCAGCTCGGCGAGCTCCTCGCAAGCGAAGGCATCGGATTGGTGTACGGAGGCGGCAGCGTCGGCCTGATGAACGAGGCGGCCAATGCGGTCATCGGCGCGCAAGGTCGCATCATCGGCGTCATCACGCGGCAATTGATGGCGCGCGAGGTCGGTCACGTCGGGCTCACCGAGCTGCATGTGGTCGAGACGATGCACGAGCGCAAGGCGCTGATGGCGAAGTTGTCGGATGCATTCGTCGCATTGCCGGGTGGCTTCGGCACGTTCGACGAAATGTGCGAGATGCTGACGTGGAACCAGCTCGGCATCCACACCAAGCCGGTGGTCCTGCTGAACATCGACGGCTATTTCGACGGCTTCCTCGCCCAGCTCGAGCGCGCGCTCGCGGACGATCTATTGCGTCCGGAGAGCCGTGCGATCCTGTCGGTGACCGATCGCGTCGACGACGTCGTCGCGGCGGCGCGCCGTTGGCAGCCCCCACCGGTCCCGCGCTGGTTGCGCCAGCAGCCGCCGTCACCATGAGTCCCGACGCTGCGCGGAGCGCGGTCGGAGCATGATGAGACCGCTCGCCGATTGGACCGTCGCGGATCGTGCACGCGTTGCCGTCCTGCTGACCGACATCGACGACACGCTCAGCACCCACGGTCGCTTGACCGCGCAGGCGTATGCCGCAGTGGAGACGTTGAGCGCTGCGGGCGTGCAAGTGGTTCCGATCACCGGCCGTCCCGCCGGATGGTGCGATCACATCGCGCGCTTCTGGCCGGTGGCCGGTGTCGTCGGAGAAAACGGCGCGCTGTGGATGCGCTACGACCTTTCGTCGCGCAAGCTGATCAAGCGTTTCCTGCACAGCGATGAGGAGCGACGCGCCGCGCGCGACCGATTCGCGTCGATCGCGCAACGCATCATGGCCGCAGTGCCGGGATGCGCCATCGCATCCGACCAGCTCTATCGCGAATCCGATCTTGCGATCGACTGGTGCGAGGACGTGGTGCCGCTGGCGCGTCGCGAGGTCGACCGCATCGTCGCGTTGATGCACGACGAAGGGATGACCGCGAAGGTTTCGTCGATCCACGTCAACGGCTGGTTCGGCGACTACGACAAGCTCGGCATGACACGACGCTTCGTCGCGGAGGCGCTGCGCATGGACCTCGATCACGACAGCGACCGATTCGCCTTCGTCGGTGATTCGCCCAACGATGCGCCGATGTTCGCCTTCTTCGCCAATTCGGTCGGCGTCGCGAACGTGCGCCGGTTCGAGGATGCGCTCGAAGCAAAGCCTCGCTACGTGACGCGCGCGGAATCGGGCGCGGGCTTCGCGGAAGTTGCGCACGCGCTGCTGGCAGCGCGTGGCTGACAAGCGGCGACTACTTCGCCGGAGCCTTGAGCACCGCAAGCTTGCGGTAGTCGACGGCCTTGAGCGTTGTTGCGATCGTGTCGGCGTCGACGCCATCGCCGTGCGCAGTCACGAGGAAGCGGTCAGCGAGCACGACTGTCATCTCGCCGCTGCGTGAGCGACGATTGTATTGCTCGTGCACGAGATTGCCTTCGACCTTGCGCGTGCGCTCGTAGCCGTCATCGGTCTCCTTCTCCAGCGCCGGATCGAAACGCGATGCGAGGCCGGCGAGGCCCGCAAGCGTGCCGAGATCGGCGATCTCGAGCGTGACCTGTCCGCGCGCGCCATCGCTATAGCGACCGCGCGCCGTCGTAGCCTTGATGCCCATGGCGTCGCCACCCTGGCCTTCGGCTTCGACGCGTTTCATGCCGGCCACCGACTCGGGCAACAGTTCCTTCAGCTTGTGGAAATCGACCGGATCGACCTTGGCACCGCCGGCGAGCATGGTCCCGACCGCTCCCATCGCCGCGCTCATGTCGACATTCGCGCTTGCGGAGGCGTCGCCACTGCTCGACGGCCGCGCCGAACGCTGCGCCTGATCGGCTTGCGCGCCGAGGTTCTGGAGCGTGTTCATCGCGTCCTTCATGCGCTCGCGATCGGCATCGGTCTTGCCACCAAGCATCTTCGACACGATCGCGGCGGCTGCGTCGGTGTCGCGATCGCTCGAGCGTCCGGGCACGGCGTTGAGGCCCGGCGCGCGACTCATCATTCCCGCGCCCATCATGCCGAGGCCGCCTACGCACGTCGTCAGTGCGCCGATCACGATCCATACGACGATGGCGGCGATGATGGTTACTACGGTGTAGCCGAGCGACTTGTCGGCTGGGCTGCGCATCAGCACCGGCAAACCGAGATAGAGCAGATACAGCGAGTAGAGGCCGATCAGCGCGCCGACGATGCCCAGCATCGGGATGATGCCGAACACTGCGCCGAGCCATGCGGGTGTGAAGCTGTACGCAGTCACCTTGAGCGCACGCAACGGATCCTGCTGACCGCCGAAGGTCGGTGCGAGTGCATTCACCAACCAGGCAACGATGAACACGCCG
>DATKLH010000062.1:0-3286 GCA_035542515.1 Casimicrobiaceae bacterium | reverse complement strand
CGTGCGCATGCAAACATCAGCAGCAACATTACATCGATCTTGTGCGAATCGTGCAAGGCGCCTCGCCTCGTCGGAATCTCGTCGGGGGCGGGCGGGTTCATGCGCGAACGTTCCTGCGCACTCCTGCTAACAAGCGCTGGCCACGGCTTACTCGATAGCAGCGCTCGCGCCTCATAGATACACCTTCGCCCGTGACGCTTGTGTGACCGAACGCAAGGTCTTGGTTCGCGGCCGCCACCCATGACACGCAGGTCGCGTGGCTTCGACACCGGCCGGCTGTCGTTTCTGTCAGTTACTTGGCGACAGTCCATTTGCTTGAATCCAACCTGTCGGCGTGGCAGGCGCCACGGGAAGGTCGCCGTCGGCGGCGCCGCTGCAAAAAAGTCCGGCTTGACTCCACCCATTACTGAAAACGGGGCCGTTATGGCGTCGCTCAAGATCCTGGCCGTGGACGACCATCCGCTCATCGGGCACGCACTCGCCGGCGCGCTGCCGCATATCGACGCCCAGGTCGAGGTGCTCACCGCGCTCGATCGCGGCACGGCGATCACAGCGCTGGCGCGCCATCGCGACGTCGCGCTGGTCCTGCTGGACCTCGCGCTGCCGGGCGTCCATGGCCTCGCGTTCCTGGCCGAATTGAGACGCGATTATCCGCACGTTCCGATCATCGTCCTGTCCGCGACGCACGATCGTGGGACCGTTTCCGCCGCGCTCGCCGCCGGGGCGCGCGGCTACGTAGCGAAGACCGCAAGTCCGGCTGCGCTGCTCGACGCGATGCGCACGGTGCTGCGCGGAGGCCGCGAAATCACGCGTGACATCGCGCCGGCGCCGCCCAGCGTGCCCGGCGTTCCGGCCCAGGCGCTGGGCCTTACGCAGCGACAGGGCGAAGTGCTGCGTCTGTTGCTGCAAGGCAAGCCCAACAAGCTCATCTGCCGCGACCTCCGACTCTCCGAAGGCACCGTAAAGGTCCACGTCAGCGCGATCCTCAAGGCCCTGAACGTCCATTCGCGGGCGCAGGTCATTGCCGAGCTCGCCCGTCGAGGCTTGCGGCCGGAACACACGCGCCCCGGAACACACTGAAGCGCTCCTGCGGCGACGCGGCAGCGATGTACGCCTTCGCCCGATTGCCGCCGTCGCTGCTCGCGCGTGCCCGCGCCGATCAGGTCGCGGCGTTGTATGCGCGCTGGCATCTGACCACATCTTCGATGGCGTTGGGCGCGTTGTTGTTGTGCGCCGTGATGTGGGGACACGTGGAACCCGCGGTGATGATCGGATGGCTCGCACTGATTGCGATCAATCAGGGCTGGCGGGGCATGCTCGCGCGCGCCTGGCGCCGCGCCCGGCCCGGCACGGCGGCAGCAACGCGATGGGGTCGCTACTTCGCCATCGGATCGACGGCGGCCGGCGCGTTATGGGGAGTCGCCGGGATAGCGATGTTCCCGGCATCGCTGCAACATCAGGCGCTGATCATCGTGTGCCTGTTCGGCGTGGTCGTCGGGGGGCTCTACCTCACCGCGGTGTACAAGCCCTCGTTCTACGGCTTCGCTCTTTGCGCGCTGCTGCCGCTCATCGTTCGCGTCGCCGCCGAGGGCGACGCGGTGCATCTGTTCACGGCGGCGGTGTTGAGTGTGGTGCTGGCGTTCCTGCTCGGCTTCGGACATCGCGTCAACGACGTGCTCACCCATTCTCTGGCGATGCGCTACCAGAACGTCGACCTGATCGGGGAATTGCGCGATCGCTCGCGCGCCGCGGTCGAGGCACGCCAGGCGGCGGAGGCCGCCAATCGCGCCAAGAGCCAGCTGCTCGCCGCCGCGAGCCACGATCTGCGCCAGCCGTTGCATGCATTGGGACTCTACGTCGCTGCACTTTCGCTGCGCGTGCGAGGCGCTCGGCAGCGCGCGCTGGTCGACAACGTTCAATCGGCGGTTGCGGCGCTGGAGATGCAGTTCGACCAGCTCATCGATCTCTCGCGCCTGGAGTCCGGCACCTTCGACGTCGAGTGCCAAGCGCTGCCGCTCGGTCCCTTGCTCGAGCGCCTTGAAGCCGAATTCGCCGCGCAGGCGAGCGCACGCGGGCTGCACCTGGCGATCGCACCCACGCGCGTGATCGCGCACAGCGACGAGAAGTTGCTCGAGCGCATGCTGCGCAACCTCATCTCCAACGCGATTCGCTACACCGCGGTGGGCGGCGTGCTCGTGGGCGTGCGCCGTCGCGGCGCCCGGGTCTCGATCGACGTGGTCGACACCGGGATCGGCATCGCAGCCGAACACCAGCAGCGCGTGTTCGAAGAGTTCTACCAGGTGCGCGAGAACGGCCAGCAGGACCGCACGCGCAGGGGACTCGGCTTGGGCCTGGCGCTGGTGCGCCGTTTCGCCGGGCTGCTCGACCACCGCATCGAGCTCGCCTCGCGTCCCGGACGAGGCTCGCGCTTTTCCATCGTCGTGCCACGGGCATCACAGCCACCCTTGCCGCGACGTGTCACCGCGACGCAGGCGCTTCCGACGCTTCGCGCGGAGCAGCGACTCGCCGACCAGAAGATCGCCGTCATCGACGACGACGAGGCGGTGCTCGATGCCATGCGAGTGCTTCTCACGGCCTGGGGTGCCGATGTCGTGTGCGCACACGATGCGGCAGCCATGCTCGAGGCGTGCATCGGGCATGGCCGCGCACCCACGCTCGTCATCGCGGACCTTCGATTGGCCGACGCCGCTTGCGGCATCGATGCCGTTGCGCAGGTTCGCGACGCCTTCGCGCAAATGATTCCGGCGGTCGTGGTGTCGGGCGACACCGGCGCGGATGCGCAGCGGCGCGCGCAGGAGGCAGGGCTGGTCCTGCTCCGGAAACCGCTCGACTCCAATGCGCTACGCGAGGCCGCATGCGCAGCGCTGCGAAGCGGAGGGGTCCTTCCGTCGCGTTGACCGCAAACCCGTCTCGCGATCGCCCGTAGTTACCGACGCGCGAAACGTTCGCCCGACCACTCCAATAGCGTCTTCGCTGGATTCCGACTCGAGGTTCGCGAAATCGCGGGAGCGCGCGGCGAAGTCGCTTGCGACATTCGCGACCGCCGTTCAGGAGTTGTCCCGCGGCCGCCGCACGGCCGCCCGAAGGCGGCCGCGGTTGCCCTAGACCTTTTCCGCCGAAAGGATCGTGCGAGGCGGCGCACAACCGATCGCAGTCACCGGCGCATATCGCCTCGCGAAACTTTCGGCGGCACGAAAAAAAGTCCGCTGCGTGTCTCGGCGCAGCGGATTAGAGGAGAGAAGGTAGCCGTGCTGCGCCGGCCGCG
>DATKLH010000061.1:0-5826 GCA_035542515.1 Casimicrobiaceae bacterium | reverse complement strand
CAGCGCCGCGATCTCCGACTCGCCGGTCGCCTTCTCGATCGCGTCGAGTGCCGCGAGCGGACCTTCGAGCATGTAGTCGTCGAAGCCCTTCTGCGCGTGCCGCGCATCGGGATTGGCCCACGAGATGACGAACACCGTCATCCCTTTGTCGGTTGCCCACTTGACGAACGAGTTCTTCTCGCGCAGATCGAGGATGTAGTACTTGTTGATCCACGGCGGCACGATGAGCAGCGGCCGCTTCGCGACCTTCGCCGTCGTGGGTTCGTACTGGAGCAGCTGCAGCAGGTCGTTCTGGAAGACGACCTTCCCGGGCGTGGTGGCGATGTTGACGCCGAGCTCGAAGGCCTTCGGGTCGGTCATCGAGATCTTGAGTCGCCCGTTGCCGCGCTCGATGTCGTCGAGCAGGTTGTTCAATCCCTTGACCAGGTTCTGGCCGCCGGTGGCGATGGTTTCGCGGAACACCGCCGGATTGGTCAGCGCGAAGTTCGACGGCGACAGCGCGTCGACGTACTGGCGCGTGAAGAAGTCCACCTTCTTCTTGGTGTGCTCCGGCAGCCCTTCGACGCTCGCGACCTGGTCGTGCAGCCAGCGCGCGGCGATCAGGTAGCTCTGCTTGATGTAGTCGAACAGGAAGTGGTCTTCCCACTGCGCGTCGGCAAAGCGCTTGTCGCCCTTGGCCGGCTGCGCGATCGGGCCCGCCGGCGCTCCGAGCATCTTCAGCACCGAGCTCTGCCACAGGTTCATGTAGTCCCACCACAGCGTCATCTGGGCCTCGGCGAGCCGGCCCGGATTGGCGAGCATCTGCGCGGCGAGCTCCATGAACGCCTTGCCGAGGCCCAGCTCGTCGGAGAGCACCGACTTGGCATCGCGGTGACGCGCGGCGAATTCGCCGATGACTTTCGCGCTCTTCTCGGCCGCGGACGAAAGCGACTCGGCGAGGGCGATCGGATCGTACGCGCCAGGCGTGGTCGCGTCGGCGGCGGCGGGCGGGCTGGCGGCAGGCGTGGACATGTTTCTGTTCGGCTTCCCGAAGGGACGCATCGTGATGAGAGCGCGGGGCAGCGGCGGATCGTCCCGCTTGCCTGGTGGCGGCTATTTTACGCGGCGAAGCGCACGCTGCCGTCTTCTTCTTTGACTTGCGTCAGGCGTCCCGCATGCCACAGGTGATTGAGGTGCGCGATCGCTTCGCCCATCGCGAAAAAGAGCTGCTGCAGGTCGAGCTCGCGACGGAACAGCACGGGCACGATCTCGGCGGCCGACACCGGTCGCTGCCTGGCCGCGACCGCCTCGTACAGCTCCGCCAGGCGCGCCTCGTGATGGGCGCGCAACTGTCTAACGCGCAGGCCTATGCCGCGGAATGGCAGTCCGTGCGAAGGCAGCACCAGCGTCTCGGGAGGAAGTGCCTCGAACGCCGTCAGCGAGTCGAGGAAGCGTTGCAACGGGTCGCCTTCAGCCTCGGCAGGCCACACGGCGACGTTGGTGCTGATGCGCGGAAGCAGCATGTCGCCCGAGATGAGCACGCCAGCGGTCGACGAATACAGTGCGGCATGCTCGGGTGAGTGTCCGAAGCCCGGAATCACCACCCACTCGCTGTCGCCAGCGTCGACGCGATCGGCCGCGATCAGCCGACGGAAGCGCTCGGGCAGCGTCGGAACGCCGGCACGGTAGCGGTTACCGCGTGCGGCCAGGGCATCGAGGCTCGCGCGCTGCATGCCGTGCGCCGCGAACAGCGTCGAGGTATCCGCAGCGCGGTACGGCGCGATCTGATCGAAGATCGCGTGGGCGGTGAGGAATTCCGCCTGGGTCATCCATACCGCGGTATCGAATCTCTCCGCCAGCCATGCGGCGTTGCCCAGGTGATCGGGGTGGTAGTGGGTTGCGACGATTCGCGTTACCGGCGTGCCGTTGAGCGTGTCCGCGAAGACGCGGTCCCAGGCCGCGCGCGTGGTGCGGTCGCCATAACCGGTGTCGACGAGGGTGCAGCCGCGGGCATCGTGCAGCAGCCACAGGTTGATGTGATCGAGCGCGAAGGGCAGCGGCATGCGCACCCATTGCAGCCTGCGCGCGACATCGATGGCCGCGCCGGCGGGCGGCGGCTCGCTCCAGGGGTAATCGAGGGTGGAAGGCGTCAAGACTGGGTCGATGGTCGATGGTCGGTGGGCGATGGGCGATGGTCGATGGGCGCGATGGTCAACAGTCCGGGTGACGACTCGGCGAACGACGTCGCTCATGCATGTCTACTCCCGTCGCCGGCGATGGGCGTCGCATATGCCGTTGGATAGGCCCACGATGCAACGCGGCAGATGCGGCCAAGGGCTGATCGGCGGATTCTCGTATGGTATCGTGCCCTGACGCTCCGATCTGGCGTACGCGCTCATCACGCAAGCGCGAACGGGTGCTCATGCTCCGCTGTCTTCGACCATCGACCATCGACGCGTTGTTTCCATGACCCCGCGGCGCGCCTCCCGCGCACAACGTCCGCCAACATACTCGATCTCCGAGCTCGCGCGCGAATTCGCGCTGACTACACGCGCGATCCGCTTCTACGAGGATTGCGGACTGGTCTCGCCGCGGCGCAACGGGCGCGCGCGCATCTACGGCGAGCGCGAGCGGGTTCGCATCAAGCTGATCCTGCGCGGGAAGCGCCTGGGATTGTCGTTGTCGGAGATCGGCGAGTTGCTCGATCTCTACGAGGTGACGCGCAACGAGCGCGCGCAGCTCGCGAAATTCCTCGAGGTGCTCGCCGACCGCCGCGCGCGGCTGCTGCAGCAAAAGGAGGACATCGACGCGGTGCTGGCGGAGATCGAGGGTCTCGAGCGCGAGTGTCGTCGCCGGCTGCGCGAAGAGCAGTCCGCCAAGGCGGTCGCGGGTCGCGAGGCGCCGGCCGGCGCGCGGGGCAGCGATTGACGTTTACGTAAACGTCAATCAGAATTCCACGATCGGCCCCTGCCCTGCGGGCGGCCGCCACCAGGTTCTCGACGACACGCGATGTCCGCAACCCACGTCTTCCAGCCGCGCTTCGCCGGATGGGCGGAGCGCGTGCGCGACAGCTTTGCGCGGCAAGGCGCGATGGCGTTGATCGGCGCCGAGCTTTGCGAGCTTGCGCCGGGGCGTTGCACGATCGCACTGCGACCGCGGCCCGAAGTGGCGCAGCAGCACGGGTACGTCCACGCGGGGATCGTCGCGACGATCGTCGATTCGGCCGGGGGGTATGCGGGCTTCACGCTGTTTCCCGAGCACGCGTCGGTCCTGACCGTGGAGTTCAAGCTCAATCTGCTCGCGCCGGCGCTCGGCGACCGTCTCGTCGCCGAAGGGAAGGTCGTGAAGCCGGGTCGCACGCTGACCATCACGCAGGGCGAAGTGCACGCCGAGCACGGCGGACATCGCACGCTGATTGCGCTGATGCAACAGACGCTCATGGTGATGCACGGCAAGTCGGACGCCTGAAACCGCGGTCGGTCCGGGCGGGGCCTGCAGGAGGATTTCGATGATGATTCCAGCGTTCGATTTCGGTCTCGGCGACACCGTCGACATGCTGCGTGAATCGGTGCACCAGTTCGCTGCCGACGAGATCGCGCCGCGCGCCGCCGACATCGACCGGACCAACCAATTCCCGATGGACCTGTGGCGCAAGCTCGGTGACCTCGGGCTGCTCGGCATCACCGTCGAGGAAGAGTACGGAGGCGCGGGGCTCGGCTACCTCGCCCATATCGTCGCGATGGAGGAAATCTCGCGCGCATCCGCATCGGTGGGCCTGTCGTACGGCGCGCACTCGAACCTTTGCGTCAACCAGATCCGTCGCAACGGTTCCGAAGCCCAAAAGCGCAGGCACCTGCCGAGGCTCATCTCCGGCGAGCACGTCGGCGCGCTCGCGATGAGCGAGCCCGGCTCCGGCTCCGATGTCGTGTCGATGCGCCTTCGCGCCGAGGCGCGCAGCGGCGGCTTCGTGCTCAACGGCAACAAGATGTGGATCACCAACGGACCCGACGCCGACGTGCTGGTCGTCTATGCGAAGACCGACCCCGGTGCGGGTCCGCGCGGCGTCACCGCATTCCTGATCGAGAAGGGCATGCCGGGATTCTCCACTGCGCAGAAGCTCGACAAGCTGGGCATGCGCGGCTCGAACACCTGCGAGCTCGTGTTCTCCGATTGCTTCGTCCCCGAGGACAACGTGCTGGGTCGCGAAGGCGACGGCGTGAAGATCCTCATGAGCGGGCTCGACTACGAGCGCGCCGTGCTCGCCGGCGGCTCGCTCGGCATCATGGCTGCGTGTCTCGACGTGGTCGTGCCGTACGTGCACGAGCGTCAGCAGTTCGGGCAGCCGATCGGCGAGTTCCAGCTGATGCAGGGAAAGCTCGCGGACATGTACACGACCTTCAATGCGTGCCGCGCTTATGTGTACGCGGTCGGTCGCGCGTGCGATCGGGGCCAGACCACCCGCAAGGACGCTGCCGGCGCGATCCTGTACGCCGCCGAGAAGGCGACCTGGATGGCCGGCGAGGCGATCCAGGCACTCGGCGGCAACGGCTACATCAACGAGTTCCCCACCGGCCGGCTGTGGCGCGACGCGAAGCTGTATGAGATCGGGGCGGGTACCTCGGAGATCAGGAGAATGCTGATCGGAAGGGAACTGTTCAACGAAACCAAGTGACCATGGCCGAGCTCGTCGAAACGTATCGAGGCACCGTGTACCCGTGGCACTGCGATCACGTCGGTCACATGAACGTCATGTACTACGTAGGCAAGTTCGACGAGGCGACCTGGCACCTGTTCAATCGAATCGGCCTGTCGCGCCGATACCTGGCGCAGAATGCACGAGGAATGGCGGCGGTCGATCAGCGCATCGCGTACCAGCGCGAGCTGCTCGCCGGTGACGTCATCGTCGTGCGCAGCGGGATCCTCGAAGTGCGTGAAAAGCCGCTGCGCTTCGTGCACGAGATGGTCGATGCGGCGACCGACGAAGTGGCCGCCATCACGCAGCTTGTCGCGGTGCATCTCGATGGCGCGGCGCGCAAGGCAACGCCCCTGCCCGACGAGGTGAAGGAGCGAGCGCGAGCGTCCGTAGTCGCGTATGCGTTGCCCTGGTAAGTGCGCTGTGGAAAGCCGTGTGGAGTGGTGCGATTGCCATGAGTTGGAACCGACCGTATATCGTCGAGCGTGCGCCGCCAAGCTGCGCTCGCTTGACGTCGCAGCCGCTCACGTTAGCGGACGCCGAAGCCACGCATCGGCGGCCGCGCTCTGCCGGAGACACAAATGTTGAATGATCCGATTGTCATCGTAGGTGCCGCCCGTACGCCGATGGGGGGCTTCCAGGGCGACTTCGCGCCATTGAGCGCAAGCGATCTCGGCGCGGTCGCGATCAAGGCCGCAGTCGAGCGCGCCGGAGTGAAGGTGACCGATGTCGAGCGCGTCCTCTTCGGTTGCGTTCTGCCAGCCGGACAAGGCCAGGCGCCGGCGCGCCAGGCCGCTCTCAAGGCCGGTCTGCCGCTGTCGACCGTGTGCACGACCATCAACAAGATGTGCGGCTCCGCGATGGAAGCGGCGATCCTCGCGCACGACGCGCTTGCGGCGGGATCGCAGAACGTCATCGTGGCCGGCGGCATGGAATCGATGACCAACGCGCCGTACCTGATGCCCAAGGCGCGGTCCGGATATCGCATGGGTCACCAGACCGTCTACGACCACATGTTCCTCGATGGACTGGAGGACGCGTACGACAAGGGTCGCCTGATGGGAACCTTCGCCGAAGACTGTGCCACCCGCTTCAACTTCACGCGCGAGGCGCAGGACGAATACGCCCGTACGTCGCTTGCGCGCGCGCTCGGC
>DATKLH010000060.1:0-24173 GCA_035542515.1 Casimicrobiaceae bacterium | reverse complement strand
GCCGGTCGTGTTCGTGTTCGCGGGCAAGGCGCACCCCGCCGACCAGCCGGGCCAGGACCTGATCCGCAGCGTGATGCAAATGTCGCGCATGCCCGAGTTCGAAGGCCACCTGCTGTTCGTGGAGAACTACGACCTGCGTCTTGCGCGACGCCTGGTGACCGGCGTCGACGTATGGCTCAACAATCCGGTCTACCCGCTCGAAGCCTCCGGCACTTCGGGAATGAAGGCCGGCATCAACGGCGTCATCAATCTTTCGGTCCTCGACGGCTGGTGGGGCGAGGGCTACGTGGGCGACAACGGATGGGCGATCCAGCCTGCGGCGGCGTCGCTCGAACCCGACGAGCGCGATCGCGAGGAAGCACGCACGCTCTACGAGATCATCCAGAGCAACGTCGTTCCGCTCTACTACGACCGACGCTCATCGGGCTATTCGCCCGAGTGGGTCCGCATGGCCAAGCGCTCGATGGCGACGCTGATACCGCGGTTCAGCGCGGCACGGATGCTGGGCGAATACGTCGAGTCGTTCTATCGGCCCGCAGCCGCGCAGGGCGCCCGGTATTGCGCCGACGAGGCACGCGAGGCCCAAGCCATCGCGGCATGGAAGTCACGAGTGCGTACCGCGTGGGAAGGCGTACGCGTGCGTCGCGTCGACGAGCCGCGCGCCAGCGCGCTGTTTGGCGACTCGCTGCCCGTGGAGGTCGCGGTGCACCTGAATGGCCTGCGTCCCCAGGACATCGCGGTCGAGCTGGTGCTGTCACGCACGCTCAATGCCACGGTACAGCCGTCGCGCTATCGCTACTCGTTCACTCCGGCAGCATCGAGCGAGGCTGCGGAGGAGCATCGCTTCATGCTGCAACTCAAGCCGGAGCTGTGCGGCCGACTCGATTACCGCATACGCGCCTATCCCCACCACCCGCTGCTGACCCATCCCTTCGAGCTCGGGCTGATGCGCTGGGCCTGACGGATCACTGGGGCATCAGCAGCGCACCCGGAAAGGCATCGAGGATCGCTCCGACCCGCAGGCTCGTCGCATCCGTCGATTCCTGCGCGACGTGGCGCACCCCGGTCAGGGCATCGCGCCAGCGCGATGGCGAACGCGCGGGCAAGATCACGCGCGTGTCGCGCCACACCGACTCGCCGAGCGGCCAGCCCTCTTCGCCCAGACCCACGAACAGGCGCGGCGCCAGGGTCACGAGCATCGCACCCTCGTAAGGACGCGCGAATGCGCACAGGTGCCCGGCCCTCGCGCCCTGTACGGCCAGCGGCTGGTAGCCCGCGCGCTCGAACCACTGCGCGTGTTGCTTGCGCAACGCAAGCACGCGCCACATCAGCCAGAGCTTGACGCGTCCGTCGGTCCAGCGATCGAGCAACGAGCGCACGGCCTTCGACGTATCGTCGGCGACGAAATCGCGAGCCAGTTGTTCAAGGATCCCGACGCGGCGCCGGTAGTCGACGGGCCGGCGATTGTCGGGGTCGACCAGGCTCAGCTCCCACAGCTCGGTGCCCTGGTAGGTGTCGGGAACGCCCGGCGAGGTCAGCTTGATGAGCGTCTGCGACAGGCTGTTGAGCGCGCCATAGCGCGCGATGCGTTGCGCCAGCGGAACCAGATCGGCGAGGAACGGATTGGGCGAAAGGCTGCCGAGCAGTCCGTCGACGAAATCGCGCAGCGCCGCCTCGTAGGGCTCGTTGGGGTTGATCCAGCTCGTGCTCGTCTTCGCCTCGCGCGCGGCCTTCAGCATGTACTGCTGGATCCTCTCGCGGTAGACCGCGAGGGACTCGGCATCCATGGACTCGATCGGCCACGAGCCGAGCAGCGTCTGATACAGCAGATACTCGTCGTTGCGCGACGGTGCGTGCATCCGATCGGCCGAGTCGCGCAGCCGGCGGTTGATATCGCGCCAGCGGCGCACGGTGGCGCGCCACGTCGCAGGCATCTCCGAGAGCACATCGATGCGTGTGCGGACATCCTCCGAGCGCTTGTTGTCGTGCGTCGACGTCGCGAGCATGGTATGCGGCCAATGCCGCGCGCGGTCCTGCGATGCGGTGTGGAACGCCTCGAGCGAGAAACCGAAGCGACGCGGATCGCCACCCACTTCGTTCAGCGCCGCCAGGCGCACATAGGCATAGAAGCTCGTGTCCTCCATGCCCTTCGCCATCACCGGCGCGGTGAACTGCTGGAACCGTCCGATGAAGCGATCGATCGCCTCGCGACGCGCCTTGCTGCCGCCGCGTTGACGACCGGTGAGGATGTCGCGCACGAAATCGTAAACGCTCGTCTCCGCGGCCGGGCTGCTGCGCTTGGCGACGCCGGCCGCCCAGTCGATGTACTTGCAGGCGTCGGCTGGAAAGCGACCCTCCGCCACGTAGGTGCGATACACCGGCAGGCACGCGACCATGTCGACGAGCGCGCGACGCAGGCTGTTGAGCGTGAAGTCGCAGGTGTCGCGGGCGCTCTTGGCGATGCGCGTGAGCGCCTCGGTCAGCAGGTTGAGGTCGCTCGCGAGCGCCTGCGCGGCAATCAGCGTCTTGGATTGCCGCAGCACCGCGTCGAAGACCAGGTCCTCGCCGATGAAGCCCTGGTAGATGCGATCGAAGATCTCGCGTGCGCCGACATCGACGAACAACCCGTTGACGACGTTCATGTAACGGTAGCCGGTGGTACCGTGCACCGGCCACGTTTCCGCGAGCTTCTCGTGATCGGCGAGGATCTTCTCGAGCACCAGGTAGATGGGCCGCTGCTCGCGGCCGTCGCCGCGCGCGTCGCGGCCGCCATCCGATCCCAGTGCCGCGCCGGCGCGTTGCTGCAACGCGCTGCAGTAATGATGCGGGTCGAGCAATCCATCCGGATGATCGATGCGCAGCGCGTCGACCTTGCGCTGCGCGATCCACTCGAAGATGCGACGATGCGTGGCTTCGAAGACTTCCGGCCGCTCCTGGCGCAGCGCGGCGAGGCCATTGATGTCGAAGAAGCGGCGGTAGTTGATGTCGTCGGCCGCCACGCGCCAATACGACACGCGGTAGAACTGCTCCTTGATCAACGCGTGCAGCGTGTCGAAGCTCGATGCGTCACCTGCCACGCCGTTGATCGCTTGCACTCGCGCGTCGATCCACTGTCCGACGGCCGGGATCTCCGAGCACAGCGATGCCAGTCGATGCTTCAGGGGCGCGCTGAGTTGTGCGGGATCGCTCCGCTCCGCCGGCGCCGCCAGCAACGCGAACCCTTCGGCGAGCGCGCCGAGCATCGGCCAGTGATCGGCCATCGCATCGACCGGATCGGTCTCGTCGCCCGGGTCTGCGAGCAGCACCATCGGATAGGTGCTGGGACGCACCGGCAGGCGATGCTCGTAGTACCACAGGTTGAAGGCGCCGGCCTCGCGGTCGAACGCGAGCTTGAGCTCGCCACGCTCGAGCACCGTACCGTATTGCGCCCCGAGAATGGGCAGTAGTACCTTGCCGCGAAGCTCCTCGCTCAGCGGATCCCAGTCGATGTCGAAGTAGCCCGCGTAGCGCGACGCCGGACCATGCTCCATCACGTCGAGCCACCATGCGTTGTCCGCTTCGAGCACACCCATGTGATTGGGAACCACGTCGATCAGCAGTCCCATGCCATGGTCGTGCAATGCGCACACCAGCGCGTCGAAATCCTCCTGCGTCCCGATCTCGGGATTGAGCGACTGGTGATCGACGATGTCGTAGCCGTGCCGGCTGCCGGTGCGGGCCTTGAGGAACGGCGAGGTGTAGAGGTGGCTGATGCCCAGCCGCGCGAGGTACGGAACGATCTCGCGCGCGGCGCGGAAGTTGAAATCCTTGTGAAGTTGCACGCGATAGGTCGCGCGCGGAATGGCGGTCACGGTTTCGCTTCGGCTGTCGCGTCACTCGCGCCCGGGCGCCGACCTCGCCCCTGCGAGCGAATCACCGCACAGGTCGCATCGAACCGCCCGTCGCCGGGCCAGTCTTCCAGGTCCACCGGCAGCTTGCGGCGCCAGTTCGGATAGCGGTCGCCACGGGTGCTGGGCATGTTGATCTGGTCGATCACGCCGAACACGTCCTCGAGCTGGAAGCTCATCAGTCGACTCGGCGTGCGCGCAAGGTAGGCGTGGACGGCCTCGCGAAGATCGTCGCTGAACTGCAGCGCAGCCGTGCTCGCTGCGTCGTTCGATAGCAAGCCCGCGTCGCGCAACGCAGCCTGCAGGCGCACGCGATCGTCGCGTCGCAGGGCGTAATGCTTCGCACGCGCTTCCTCGTCGGGGAACAAGTCGAGCGCATCGCGCATCCCAAGGTCGGCTTCGACCACGAATCCGTGCAGGGTCGGCAGGTCGTGGGTGCTGAAGGTACACAGCGCTTCGGCTGGATAGGCCGCCGGACGCGCGAAGCTGCCATCGTGTGCATGCTCGAACAGCAGCACGCGATACGAGAGGATGCGAAGGCGCGCCATCGCCTCGCGCACGGCATCGGGAACGGTGCCGAGATCCTCGCCGACGACGATGCAATGCGATCGCACGCTTTCGAGCGCAAGGACACCGAGCATCGCATCGAAGGCGTAGCGGACATAGGCGCCGGCGCGCGCGTCCGCGCTCGACGGAATCCAGTAGAGCCGCATCAGGCCCATCACGTGATCGATGCGCAGCGCGCCGGCAGCGCGCATGTTCGCGCGCAGCACGTCGATCCAGGGCCGGTAGCGCGCCTCGGTCAGCCGCGCAGGAATCCACGGCGGCAGTCCCCAGTCCTGGCCCTTCTGGTTGAACTCGTCGGGGGGCGCGCCGACGTGAACCGCGGATGCGAACAGCCACGGTTCATGCCAGACCTCGGAGCCGCTCGCATTGACGCCCACCGCGAGGTCGCGGTAAAGACCGATCGCCATGCCCACCTGCTCGGCGTGCGCGGCGACCGCATCGAGCTGTGCAGATGCCTGCCATTGCAGGTATTGGAAGAACTCGACCTCGTCGCGATGCGTGGCCAGGAAATCGAGCACGGCCGGTGATCGCGCATCGCGATATTCCGGCGGCCACACCGGCGTTCCCCAGCATGCCGGATCGCGCCCGTGCAGCCATTCGCCGAGCGCGTCGTGCAATGCGTGATACAGCAGCGCGTCCCCGCCCCGCTGCTGGAAATCGCGAAACGAGCGAGCGCGCGGCGTGCAGGCCTCGAGATCGTGCTCGCGAAAATGGCGATAGAGCCATTGCAGGACTTCGCGCTTGAACGCGGACACGCCCGCGTAATCGACCAGCGGCGCGGCGCGAAGCTCCGCGATCCGGCGCTGGAATTCGGCAGACGCGACACGTTCGCGCGCAGGCTCGCAGGTCGCGAAATCGTCCACCGCTTCCACATCGATGTACAGCGGGTTGAGCATGGTGCGATTGGAAGGACTGTACGGGCTCGCTTCGGCAGGTCGGTTGGCGAACAGCGCATGCAGCGGATTGACGCCGACGAAATCGGCGCCGTTGCGTGAAGCGATGTCGACGAGCAGGCGCAGGTCGGTGAAATCACCCATGCCCCAGTTGCGACGCGAGCGCAAGGCGTAAAGCTGAACAGCGGGTCCGAACATGCGGTCGTGCGCAGCCCGACCGCGACCCGCGAAGCAGCGCGTCGGAGCAACAGCGAGGCTCGACACGGCAAGCGGCGTGTCGGCGCCGTCGGACAATTCGAGCGTGTGATACCCGCTGGGCAAGGACTCCGGCAACGAGATGTAGTATCGAGCCCGACCGCTCGCGTCGTCGCGATCGCGCGTTACCGCGCATTCACCTTCGTATCGGTCGTTCGACTCCAGCACGAGCCGGAAGCGCACCCTGTTGCCGACGCGATGGGGATCCGCGGTCAATGCAAGCCGCGGCTGCGCACCTTCCTCGACCACTTCCGCGGCCGCCGGCGTCGGTTCGCTCGATGCCGGGTCGAGCGCGCCCATCGCCTCGAGCAACTCGCGCTTGGTCGACTCGGGGGCCGGATGCAGATGGCCCCAGATATCCGCGTAAGCGGTGTCGATGCCCCATTTCGCGCACAGTTGGTCGAGGTTCATGAGTTGGTTCGACGTGCGAAGCCCATCACCCGGAGGTGGTCGAGAACAGGACCGACCACGGCGGCAAGCGAGCAGGCGCCGATCGCAGGTCTCCGGTCGCGAAGATGATGCGTCCGTGCCCATGCGCGGGAACCTCGATCGACTCTCGATCGCCGAGATTGGCGCTCATGACCAGCGCAGCGCCGTCGACGAGCGGCCAATGCACGTGCAGGCCCCGGGCGCCGAGCGCGCGCCAGGTCCGTCGGTCGAGTGCGATCCCGGCTATGCGCGGAACGATTTCGCGATGACGTATGGCGAGGAGACGTCGGTAGTAGTCGAGCCGCTGCGCGTGAGACGGTCGATCCAGGCAATTCCAGTCGAGCTTACTGCGCACGAATGTCGATTCCGCCGTGGGATCGGGTATGCGCGCCGCCGCTTCGGCATCGGCAAAGCGTGCGAAGCGCTTGAACTCCTCGCGCCGGCCGCGGACCACGGCCGCTCCAAGCGTCGGTTCGAAATCGCAGAAGAACAGGAACGGGCTGTCGGTTGCAAATTCCTCGCCCATGAACAACATGGGCGGGGACGGTGACAGAAGCAGGATCGTCGCAGCAGCCTGCAGAGCCTCCGGCGAGGCGAGCATGTGCAGTCGCTCGCCGAACGCACGGTTGCCGACCTGATCGTGGTTCTGCAGGAAGTCGACGAACGCAGTCAGCGGCAAGTGATCGCTGCGCTCGCCTCGCGCGGTGCCGTCGCGCCATGCGGATGCTTCGCCCTGGTAGGCGAAGCCCTCGGTCAGACAGCGTCCGAGGTACTGCAAGGGCGCGTCGACGTAGTCGCCGTAGTAGCCGTCGCGCTCGCCGGTCAGCACGTGATGCGCGACGTGATGGAAATCGTCGTTCCACTGCGCGGTGTAGTGGCGCGGCGAGCCATCCTCGCGGCGGTCGAGCCGGTGCGCGTGGTTGCGATCATTCTCCAGCACCAGGTGGATGTGCCGTTCGCGACCGGGTCCGTCGCGGATCGAGGTCGCGATCTCGGTCAGGATGTCCGGCGTGGAATCGTCGGCGATCGCATGCACGGCATCGAAACGCAAGCCGTCGAGGTGGAATTCTTCGAGCCAGTACAGTGCATTGTGGACGAAGAAGGCGCGCACCTCGGTCGCATCCGGGCCGTCGAAGTTGATCGCCGCGCCCCACGGCGTGTGATGCCGCTGGGTGAAGAACTGCGGCGCGTACAGATGCAGGTAGTTGCCTTCGGGACCGAAGTGGTTGTAAACGACGTCGAGGAGCACCATCAGACCGCGCCGATGCGCGGCGGCGACCAGGGCCTTGAGTCGATCCGGATGGCCGTAGGTCGCGTCGGGAGCGAAGAGCAGCGCACCGTCGTAGCCCCAGTTGCGACGACCTGGAAAGTCGGCCACCGGCATGAGCTCGATGCAGGTGACGCCGAGGTCGACGAGGTAGTCGAGGCGCTCGATGGCGGCCTCGAAGGTGCCCATCGGCGTGAAAGTTCCCACGTGCAGCTCGTAGATGACAGCCTCGTGCCATGGCCGTCCGTGCCAGTCGTCGTCATCCCATTGGAATGCACCCGGATCGACGACCTCGCTCGGGCCGTGCACATCCCCGGGGTTGTAGCGCGATGCCGGGTCGGGCACGAGCGTGCGTCCATCGATGCGAAAGCGATAACGATCTCCGGACCGCACCTGCGCGCGGGCGGTCTCGAACCAGCCCGCGTGCTGGGGTCGCAAAGGAATCCACCGTACCGTCGATGCTTCGTCACCAACGCCGACATCCACTGCACGCGCAGCCGGGGCCCATAGTCGAAAGCGCACGCCTTGCGCGCTCGTCGTCGCGCCGAATGGCATCGCATGCGCCCTCCTCATGTGCGCGCGCGAGTGAGCAGCACCAGGGAGCGGCCTTGCAGCGGGTATTCGGCGCCCGACGGATAGGTCGATACGTCGGGGATGCCTTCGGCGTGCGCGGTATCGATCGCGACGGTCCATTCGCCGGACACCGCGCCCGGCAGGCGGAAGGCGATGAGATCGTCGTGCGCATTCAGGAGCAGCATCACGTCGTCGTCGGTGACCGGCCTGCCGAAGTCGTCGCGCTCGTCCATGCCACGGCCCGACAGGTGAGCACCCAGACAGCGCGCGAACGACTGGCTCCATTCGGTATCGGTCATCTCGCGACCGTCCGGATTGAGCCACAGGATGTCCGCCTCGCCCGCGTCACGGCGACTGCGACCGCGAAAGAACGTTCGACGCCGAAACAGCGGATGGCGATTGCGCAGCGCGATCACTCGCGCGGTGAACTGCAGCATGCGTTGCTGCTCCTGGTCGAGCGACCAGTCGATCCAGCTCAGCTCGTTGTCCTGACAGTAGGCGTTGTTGTTGCCGCGCTGGGTGCGGCCCATCTCGTCGCCGGCCGTGAGCATCGGGACGCCCTGCGAGAAGAACAGCGTGGCGATGAAGTTGCGCATCTGTCGTGCGCGCAAAGCGAGGACCGCCGCATCGTCGGTGTCGCCCTCGACGCCGCAGTTCCAGCTCAGGTTGTGCGACTCGCCGTCGCGGTTGTCCTCGAGGTTGGCTTCGTTGTGCTTGTCGTTGTAGCTCACGAGGTCGCGCAGCGTGAAGCCATCGTGCGCGGTCACCAAGTTGACGCTGGCCGACGGCGATCGTCCTCCATGGGCGAACAGGTCGCTCGACCCCGACAGGCGCGATGCGAGCTCGCCGACCAGACCGCCATCGCCTTTCCAGTACGCGCGCACCGAATCGCGATATCGGCCGTTCCAGTCGGACCATCCAGGCGGGAAATTGCCCACCTGGTAGCCGCCTTCGCCGAGGTCCCACGGCTCGGCGATCAACTTGACCTGCGACAGCACCGGATCCTGCCGCGCGATGTCGAGAAAGGAAGCGAACTGATCGAAGCCGTGCGCTTCGCGCGCGAGTGTCGTGGCAAGATCGAAGCGGAAGCCGTCGACGTGCATCTGCGTGACCCAGTAGCGCAGGCTGTCGAAGATCAGTCGCAGCACTGCCGGATGCCTGGTGTTGACCGAGTTGCCCGTGCCAGTGTAATCGACGTAGTAACGCGGGTGCGCGAGGTGGTAGTAGACCTGGTTGTCGATGCCGCGAAACGACAGCGTCGGTCCGAGGTGATTGCCCTCCGCGGTATGGTTATAGACGACGTCGAGGATGACTTCGATCCCCGCCGAGTGCAGAGTCTTCACCATCGTCTTGAACTCGCCCAGCGTGGAAGTGGCCGAATAGCGCATCTCGGGCGCGAAAAAGCCGATGCTGTTGTAGCCCCAGTAGTTGCGCAGGCCGTGATCGACCAGCCGCTTGTCGTCGACGAAGGCGTGGACCGGCATCAGCTCCACCGCGGTGATGCCGAGTCTGCGCAGGTGATCGATGACCGGTGCCGTCGCGAGTCCCGCGTAGGTTCCGCGCAGTTGCGGCGGAATGTCCGGATGCGTGCGCGTGAAGCCCTTCACGTGCAGCTCGTAGATCACCGAGTCCTTGCACGGCGTGCGCGGGGCGCGGTCGTTCTCCCAGGTGAACGCCTCGTCGACCACCTGGCACTTGGGCATGCCGGACGCGCTGTCACGCGGGTCCATGGTCAGGTCCTCGCGCCGTGATCCGACGCGGTAGCCGAACATGGCATCGCTCCAGCGCACCTGGCCGACCAGCAGGCGTGCATAGGGATCGAGCAGCAGCTTGTGCGGGTTGAACCGATGCCCCTGTTCCGGCGCGTACGGACCGTGCACGCGGTACCCGTACAGGAGACCCGGCCGTGCATCGGGCAGATAACAGTGCCACACGAAGTCGGTGCGCTCGCGGAGCTCGATGCGCTCGATCTCGCGCCGGCCCTTGGGATCGAACAGGCACAGCTCGACCCGCTGCGCGTGCTCGGAATACAAGGCGAAGTTGACGCCCTGACCGTCCCAGGTCGCGCCGAGCGGACAGGGACTGCCACGCCAGACCGTGCTGACGGCAACGATCGCCCGTGGTGGCGTCTTCATGTGGCTTCTTGGTCTCACACGACCCGGCGGGTCAGCGATCAAGCGTTGTTGGTCACCAGTTGCTCGAGCAGTCCCGCGAGCGGTATGCGCACCCAGTCGGGCCGATTGGCGAGCTCGTAGCGCAGCTCGTAGAGGACCTTCTCGAGCGCGAACAACTGGATAAGCTGGCCGGCGATGCGATCGTCATCGGGATAAGTCGAGGTGCCGCGAATGGTATTGACGTACGCGCGATGGAACGCCGCCATGGTTTGCGTGCGCCAGTCGTTGAGCGGACCGACCAGGCGCGGGCGATCGTCGGGCCGTTCGCTGGTCGCACGGTCGAGCGCAACCGCAGCGGCATAACTGAATGAGCGCAGCATGCCGGCGACGTCGCGCAATGGCGAATGCTTGGCGCGCCGCTCGGCAAGCGATCGCGCCGGCTCACCCTCGAAATCGACGATGACGAAATCATCGGTGGTGAGCAAGACCTGCCCGAGGTGGTAGTCGCCGTGATAGCGCGTCTTGGTGGCGTTCACCGCCGCGGGCGCTACGGAGTCGACGCGAGCGAGCAGTGCGTCGCGCGATACCAACAGCCGGTTGGCGTCGGCACGCAGGTTCTCGGGAAGCGCGCGCTGCCGCTGGGCGAGCAGATCGAGTGTTGCGACGACGTCGTCGCGCACCTTCGCGTGCCACGCCGAGAGGTCGTCCGCGGTCAACGGCTCGGGCTCGAAGGCCCGGTCGCCGGTCGGCTTCGCAAGCGCCTGATGCAGCTCCGCGGTGCGACGCCCGAGCTTTTCGATGAGCGTGAGATAACCGGCGTGGGTCGGCGTCGCGGGGTTGGCGCGGACCTCGCCGCTCGCCTGTGCCACACCGTTTTGGGTGATCTCGACCGTCTGCTGCGTACGAATCGCATCGAGGAAGCGACCGAGGTGTTCCAGCGTATAGTCCCAGCCGCTGCCGCGATTGTCGACGAACCCCTGCACCAGCGCGAGCGCGGTCACCTCGCCGCTGCTGTCGCGATATTCGAGCGCGCCCACGGTGGGCGCGATGTGGCGATACGGCGACGCATCGGTGAGGAAGCGGCCGATCTCGATCTCGGGGTTGACACCCTCGTGAAGGCGCCGGTAGGCCTTGAGCACCAGGCGTTCGCCGAGGATCACCAGCGTGTTGCTCTGCTCGAAGGTGGGATGGCGAACGCTGAGCGTATCGCCTGAGACCAACCGGCTGTACTGCTGCGTCGAAGAGAACACGAGCACGCCGCCGGGCACCGCGCGCTTCTCGTTGCGACCCATCGATGCGACCAGCGCGCGACAGAAACCATCGTCCCAGAACGCGTCGTAGAGCACACCCACGCGCGCACGCTGACGCACGCGCGCAACGGTGCAAGGCAGGAGCGACTGGATGCGCTCGAACTCGCGGTCTTCCCACGCGAGCGCCAACGGGAGCGAGTACAACTGCCGCTGACCGTTGGCGAGCGTGACCAGCACGATCGCGAGCAGCCACTTCCCGGCATCGGTACCCCAGTCGTCGCGCTCGATCAGCACGGCGCTGCGGATTCCCGCGCCCTTGCCGGCGAACCAGCGTTGACCGGCCAGGAATACCGGCAGCACGTCGCGCTCGAGCTGCTCGCGCACGCGCCTGGCCATCAGCGAGCGCATGTCGTGGCTCGCGCTCTCCTTGTGCATCAATGTCGCCATCAGGCCCTCGGGAATGACCAGCGCCGGCAGCTCGGCCGGCATTGGACGCTCCGAATGCCACCTGGGGTATTTGGCGTCGGTGGTCAGCGCGAACCAGTAGAAGCCCCAGGGCGGCAGCGTCAACAGGTACGGCAACTCGCCGATCGGAGGAAAGCCGGTGTTCCCGATCAATTCCACCGGTATGCGCGTCTTGAACTCGGACAGATGCAGCTCGACGGGCTGGCTCGAGCGCGCGAGGTTCGCTACGCAGAGGATGATCTCGCCGCGGTATTCGCGCAGGTAAGCGAGGATCTTGCGATTGCCCGGACGCACGAACCGCAGCGTTCCGCGGCCGAAGGCAGGATGCGCCCGGCGCACTGCGATCAAGCGCTTCATCCAGTTGAGCAGCGATCCCGGCGTGCGGCTTTGCGCCTCGACGTTGCACGCCGAATAGCCGTAGATCGGGTCCATGATCGGCGGCGAATACAGGAGCTGCGGATCGGCGCGCGAGAATCCGGCATTGCGATCCGGGCTCCACTGCATCGGCGTGCGCACGCCGTTGCGATCGCCCAGGTAGATGTTGTCGCCCATCCCGATCTCGTCGCCGTAGTAGATGACCGGCGATCCGATCAGCGACATGAGCAGGCTGTTGACCAGCTCGATCTTGCGCCGGTCGTTGTCCATCAGCGGCGCCAGGCGCCGGCGGATGCCGACGTTGATGCGCATGCGCCGATCGCTCGCGTAGGTGCGATACATGTAATCGCGCTCGCGCTCGGTGACCATCTCGAGGGTCAGCTCGTCGTGGTTGCGCAGGAAGATCGCCCACTGGCAGTTCTCCGGGATGTCCGGCGTCTGCGCCATGATGTCGACGATAGGGAAGCGATCCTCCTCGGCCACCGCCATGTAGATGCGCGGCATCAGCGGGAAGTGGAACGCCATGTGGCATTCGTCGCCGTCGCCGAAGTACTCGCGCACGTCCTCGGGCCACTGGTTGACCTCGGCGAGGAAGAACTTGTCGCGGTAGTGCTTGTCGAGCTCGCGCCGTATGCGCTTGAGCACCGCATGGGTCTCGGGCAGGTTCTCGTTATTGGTGCCGTCGCGCTCGCACAGGTAGGGAATCGCGTCGAGCCGCATGCCGTCCACACCCATGTCGAACCAGAAGCGCATCACGCGCATCACCGCGCGTACCACGCTCGGGTTGTCGAAGTTCAGATCCGGCTGATGCGAGAAGAAGCGATGCCAGTAGTACGCCTTGGCGACCGGGTCCCAGGCCCAGTTGGATTTCTCCGTGTCGGTGAAGATGATGCGCGTCTCCGGCCACTTGGTGTCGGTGTCACTCCACACGTAGTAGTTGCGCTTGCTCGAGTCCGCCGGCGCGGCGCGCGCGGCCTGGAACCACGGATGCTCGTCCGAGGTGTGATTGATGACGAGCTCGGTAATCACGCGCAGCGAGCGGCGATGCGCCTCGCGCAGGAAATGGCGGAAGTCCGCGCGCGTGCCGTAGTGCGGATGCACGCCGTGATAGTCCGCGATGTCGTAGCCGTCGTCGCGCAGCGGCGAGGGATAGAACGGCAGCAGCCAGATCGCATCGACGCCGAGGTCCTTGATGTAGTCGAGCGACTGCGTCAGGCCGGCGAAATCGCCGATCCCGTCGCCGTTGCTGTCGCGGAACGCCTTGACGTGCAGCTGGTAGATGACCGCGTCCCTGTACCAGAGCGGATCGTCCGCAGCGGGCGCCGCGGCGGGCGGTGCCGGCATGCCGCGCGCGTCGACGGGAGGCGTCATCTCCATCAGGCGATCACCTTCGCTTCGATCGACGACTGCGCTTCACGGCGCACCCGCGGCGTGACGCGGAAGACGTGCGCCGGCAACTCCTGCGGACGCAGCTCGACGTAGTTGCGCGCGCTGCGCCAGGTGTAGCGCGCGGCGGTGAGCAGGTCCTCGATGTCGAAGGGTTGCATCGCGTCGACGCCCAGCTCGGCGAGCGCAAGCTCGACGAACGCCGACTGCTTGTGATAGGGATCGAGGTTGACCACGACCAGGATCACGTTGCTGCCGTCGGCTGTCGCCTTCGAGTAACAGATGACCTGCGGATTGTCGGTGGCGTGGAAGCGCAGGTTCCAGTCCTGTTGCAGCGCCTTGTTCGCGCGCCGTATCACGTTGACCCGCGCCATGATCGGAGCGAGGCTTTCGGGCGCGTCGCGCTGCCAGTCGCGGATCTCGTACTTCTCCGAGTGGAGATACTCTTCCGATCCCGGCTCGCGCGGGAGGTGCTCCAGCAACTCGAACGCGGGCCCGTAGACCCCGTAGCTCGCGGACAGCGTCGACGCGAGGATCAGCCGCGCGATGAATGCCGCTCGCCCGCCGGTCTGCAGGTAGGCGGTGAGGATATCGGGCGTGTTGGGCCAGACGTTGGGCCGGAAGTACTCGCGCGAGTGCGCCTGCGTGAGCTCGGTGAAATAGTCGATCAGCTCCTGCTTGCTGTTGCGCCAAGCGAAGTAGGTGTACGACTGCGTGAACCCGAGCTTGGCGAGCCGATGCATCGGGCGCGGGCGCGTGAACGCTTCGGACAGGAACATGACCTCCGGATGCGCCTGCTTCACCTCGCCGATCAGCCACTGCCAGAAAGCGAACGGCTTGGTGTGCGGGTTGTCGACGCGGAACACGCGCACGCCCTCGCCGATCCAGTGGTCGAAGATGCTCTTCAGCTCTTCCCACAGCGCTCGCCACTGGTCGGTGTCGAAGTTGAACGGGTAGATGTCCTGGTATTTCTTGGGCGGGTTCTCGGCGTACTGGATGCTGCCGTCGGGCCGGTGCCTGAACCACTCGGGGTGCTCCTTGACGTAGGGATGATCGGGCGAGCACTGGAACGCGATATCGAGCGCGACCTCGATGCCGCGCTCGCGGGCCGCCCGCACCAGCCGACGGAAATCCTCCGGGCTGCCAAGCTGGGGATGAATCGCCTTGTGCCCGCCTTCGCTCGCACCGATCGCCCACGGGCTGCCGGGATCGCCCTCGCTCGCCACGAGCGCATTGTTGCGACCCTTGCGCTTGGTGCGTCCGATCGGATGGATGGGTGGGAAGTAGAGAACGTCGAAGCCCATCTCCGCGATTTCCGGCAGTCGCGCTTCGCATTCGGCGAAGCTCGCGTGTCGGCCGCCCGATCCCGCCGAACGCGGGAACATCTCGTACCACGCGCTGAAGCGCGCCTGCACCGGGTCGACCCACACCGGCAGCGGCGGCTCGTGGGTCGTGGCAAAACGGCGGTCGGCATAGCGCTCGACCAGGAGCATCAATGCATCGTCGAGCGCTTCGCTTCGAAGCACCAGCGGATCGGCCTGCGAAGTGAGGCGCGCGATCCATTCGCGCAGGCGCGCTGCATCCGCGCCGCGCGTGCGGCGCACCGTATCGCGCAACAGCGCGACGCCGACCTGCAAGGCGACGATCACGTCATCCACCGCGGTCCAGCGGGACAGGTCGTGTCGCCAGGTCAGGAACGCGTCGGGCCACGCGGTGACGGTGAATTCGTAGGCGCCAAGCTCGGTGACGGCGAACTCGCCGCGCCAATGATCGTTCACGAGGAACGTCATCTCTGATTCGTTCCAGCGCGGCTCCCCGCGACGACGATGGAGCAGCACCGCGCGCAGGCTCTCGTGGCCATCGACGAACACGTCGGCTTCCACCACCACCGTATCGCCCACGCAGCGCTTGGCCGCGAAGCGACCGCCATCCACGCCGGGGGCCACGTTCTCGATCACCGCGCGCCGGCGACCATCCAGAGCCTTGGGCAGCGACATCGCGATCACGCCTCCGGCTGCAGCAATAGCGCCGCAAGCGGCGGCACCGTGAGTGCAAGCGAAAAGGGTCGTCCATGCGCGGCTTCCGGCCCGGCATCGACAAACCCGTAGTTGCCCATGCCGCTTCCGCCATAGGCTTCGGCATCGCTGTTGAGCACCTCGCGCCAGCGTCCTGCGCGCGGCACGCCGAGGCGATAACCGGTCCTCGGCACCGGCGTGAAGTTGCAGGCCACCAGCGTGGTCGGCGCGCCGTCGGCCGACTTGCGCAGGAACGCGACCACGCTGTTCGCGGCGTCGCTGCAGTCGATCCACTCGAAGCCTTCGGCATCGAAGTCGCGGCTGTAAAGCGATGGCGCGCCGACATAGTGCCGGTTGAGATCGCGCAGCCAGCGCTGCACGCCGGCGTGCAACGGATAGTCGCAGAGGTGCCAGTCGAGGCTCGTATCGTGATTCCACTCGCGCCACTGGCCGAACTCGCCGCCCATGAACAGCAGCTTTTTCCCCGGATGGCCCCACATGTAGCCGAGCAGGCAGCGCAGATTGGCGAACTTCTGCCAGTCGTCGCCCGGCATGCGACCCAGCAGCGATCCCTTGCCGTGCACCACCTCGTCGTGCGACAGCGGCAACACGAAGTTCTCGCTGAACGCGTACCAGGCGCTGAAGGTGATCTCCTGCTGATGGAACTGCCTGAACACCGGATCGCGCGCGAAGTACTTGAGCGTGTCGTGCATCCAGCCCATGTTCCATTTCAGCCCGAAGCCGAGACCGCCGACGTAGGTGGGACGCGACACCTGCGGCCAGGCCGTCGATTCCTCCGCGATGGTCTGGACGTCGGGATGCGCGACATAGACCGCTTCGTTGAGCTCGCGCAGGAACCCGACCGCGTCCAGGTTCTCGCGCCCGCCGTGGATGTTGGGAATCCATTCGCCGGCGCGCCGCGCGTAGTCGAGGTAGAGCATCGACGCGACGCCGTCGACGCGCAGTCCGTCGATGTGATAGCGATCGAGCCAGAACAGCGCGCTGCTCACCAGGAATGCGCGCACTTCGTTGCGGCCGTAATTGAAGATGCAGCTGTTCCACTCGGGATGGAAGCCCTGCCGCGGGTCGGCGTGCTCGTAGAGGTGCGTGCCGTCGAAGCTCGCCAGTCCGTGCGGATCGTTGGGGAAGTGCGACGGAACCCAGTCGAGGATGACGCCGATGCCGCAGCCATGCAGGTAATCGACGAAATACATGAAGTCCTGCGGCGTCCCGTAGCGCGCCGTGGGGGCGAAATACCCGGTGGTCTGATAGCCCCACGAACCGTAGAACGGATGCTCGGTGACCGGCATCAGCTCGACGTGGGTGAAGCCCATTTCGCGGACGTACCTTGCGAGTGCATGCGCGAGATCGCGATAGCCGAGCACCTGTCCAGGGTTGGCCGGATCGCGGCGCCACGACCCGAGGTGAACCTCGTAGATCGACATCGGCGCGTCGAGCGCATTGGCTGTGGAGCGCGACGCCATCCAGGGCGCGTCCTCCCAGTCGTAGTCGAGCGACCAGAGGCACGAGGCGGTTCGCGGCGGCGCTTCGCAGAAAAAGGCGAACGGGTCGCTCTTGTCGATGCGCTGCCCTTGCGGCGTCTCGATCCGGAACTTGTAGCGCTGACCGTGCGCAGCCCCGGCTACATTGCCCTCCCAGATGCCCGACGCATCGTGGCGCGACATGAGCGGATGCGCATCGGCGCGCCAACCGTTGAAATCGCCGATGACCGAGACGCGTGCGGCGTTGGGCGCCCAGACGGCGAAGCGCGCGGTCTTGGAGCCGGGACCGATGTGCGCGCCGAGCTTGTCGTAGAGCGTGTGGTGCCGGCCCTGCTTGAACAGGTAGACGTCGTAGTCGGTCAGCAGCGAGCGCGTGTCGATCTGCGCAACGCTGGACGTTGCCGATCGGTCGATCGATTGAGATGGAGTATTGCGAGTCGCCACTTTTCGACGTGTTGTTATCGTTGGGACCTCATGACGCGCACTGCGACGCCGCTACGCGCGATCACGCAGCGGCGGCACTCGCGGCCGGCGCTGTCACGACTTCAATTGAGCAGGTTCGCAACCGGTCTGCGTCCCGACACGTTCTCCGCAAAAGCCGTCACGGTCTCGGGTTCCACCTCGCCGTTCACCAGGCCGTGGCGCGCATAATCTTCCTCGAGGATCGGCAGCTCGCGCTGCTCGTGCGCAGCTCCGGCGCCGTCGGTTGCAAGCGCCGCTTCCAGAAAGCTGTCGACCCACCAGAAGACGTCGTGACGCCGGATGCCTCGGCGCAGGCGGCGCATCCGCGCGCGGCGTTCTTCTTCGCTCATCGCGAACGCGGTCCGAATCGCCTCGGCGACGCCCTCGATGTCGTAGGGATTGACGAGCAGCGCTCCACGGCGCAGTTGCGCCGCCGCGCCGGCGAACTGGCTCAGGATCAGGACCGCATCCTCCTCGATGCTGCTCGCGCAGTACTCCTTGGCCACCAGGTTCATGCCGTCGCGCAGCGGCGTCACCAGCGCGATGTCGGCTGCGCGGTAGTAGGCGAGGAGGTCCGTCGCGGTGAGACTGCCATAGACGTACCACACGGGCACCCAGCCGCCCGGCCGCATGAATTCGCCGTTGATGCGTCCGACCAGGCGCTCGATGGTGTTCTTGAGATCCTTGTAGTCGCGGATTTCCACGCGGCTCGGCACCACGACCTGGATCAGGGAGATGCGCTCGCGCAACTCGGGGAAGCGATGCAGCAGGTCGGCGAAGGCCTCGAGCCGGTGCGGGATGCCCTTGGTGTAGTCGAGGCGATCGATGCCGAGCAGCAGCTTGCGGCCCGGCAACAGGCGATGCAGCTCGTTCGCCTTGCGCGCGACCTCGGGGAGCGCGGCCTGGCGCTCGATCGCGCCGAAGTCGATGCTGATCGGGAACGCACCCACACGAACCTTGCGTCCGGCGACGTTGACCGTGAGCACCGGCCCCTTGCCCTCGAACTCGACATCGGGAACCACGGCGCGCACGCACTGCATGAAGTTGCGCCGGTCGCGCAGCGTCTGGAACCCGATCACGTCGAACTGCAGCAGTGCGTCGATGAGCTGCGAGCACCACGGCAGCTTGGCGAACAGGTCGAGCGAGGGGAACGGGATGTGCAGAAAGAACCCCAGCCGCGCGCGCGAGCCCGCTGCACGCAGCTCGGCCGCGACGTTCATCAGGTGGTAGTCATGCACCCACACGAAGTCGCTCTTGTCGCTGTTCTCCAGGATCGCAGCGGCAAACTTGCGGTTGACCGCGCCGTAGGTCCGCCAGTATTCAGGATCGAAGTCGCACAGCGACTGCAGGTCGTGGAAGAGCGGCCATACGACCGCGTTCGAGAACCCTTGATAGAAGTTCTGGACCTCGTCGGAGGTCAGGTGCACGGGCTTGAGCGCGTAACCGCAGCCCGCACCCACGTCGGCGAGCACCTGATCGAGTCCTTGTTCGGCCGCCATGCCCGGCCAGCCGATCCACGTGCCGCCGCGCTGGCGCAGGATAGGCACGAGTGCGCTGACCAGGCCGCCCGATCCCGGTACCACCTTCCAGCGGTTGTGCGCATCGCGCGACACCACGTAGGGCAGGCGGTTCGACACGACAATCAGTCGGCGCGGCGATGGGCTCATGGCATTCCCGGCGCGCTCTGCGGAACGACTTGCTTCGACCAGGCCGCCGGCGAAATCGGAGTAGTTCAAATGTACCCACGCCCTGTAGTCGGCGTAATCGGCGTTTGTCCTACTGCCCATCAAAAAGATTGAACCGGCGCGCCAAGCGATCGGAAACTTTTACCGCCGCGTGGTGGCGAGCCGGCCGCGCATCGCGCGTGCCGGATCACGAACGAATTTGTCGCTTGCAGCAAATACCGACGCTCGCAGCGCGCCCAGACCAGTTGCGCCGCATGCTCTTGCTGCGCGAAGCATCGAGCGATTATGACGATGTCATGCGACGTGCGCACGTCGAGCGACGCACCGAGTGCTTCTCGATGCTTGTATGCAGGACGTGCACGAGGCGAACGCACGAATGGGTTGCACGACCCATGCGGCCAATGGGGGCACGAAGCGCAGAGCATCCCGCTGGTCCGCGTGACCGTCCCAGCCGTCGCGTTATTCCATCGCGCATAACGCCAACGCCGCCTCGGTCGGACAGGGTAAGCGAAGGCGCAGCGCCGAGGACGTAACAGCCGGTGCGTCGCGAAACATTTCCTCCCTGCGTCTCGTCCGGCATCGAATGCGCCTGCAACGCGTGATGCCTGCTCGACCTCCGGACGCACCGGACACACACCATCTCTTTTACAGGAACCGACATGTCTACCCTACAACGATCGCGCGGCAAATCATGGATTCTCGCGGCAGCCTTCGCGGCCGCCGCTTCCGGAATCGCCCACGCGGACGACAGCAGCATGAGCCGATGGACCGGCGACTCGTACGCCTTTTTCAACAACCTCGACTATCGGCCCGGCGGCTTCAACGTCGCTCGCGCGGCGCAACCGGCGAAGACCGACAAGACGATCGTACGCCACCGGGCGTCACCGCCGCAGGTCAGCGGCGCGGTCGGCGTACACGACCGCCGTGGAAACTCGAGTCAATGCGGGGACGACGGCTGCTCCTGAATGAACAGCCGTCGTCGCAGACAGCAGCAACAACATCCTGGCGGAACGAGACAGCGGTGCGAACCGTTCGCGAAGGCTTACTGCTTGCGGACGTGCACCACGCCGGTCATGAATGGATGCACGGTGCAGATGTACGCGAAGTCGCCCTCGGCCGCAAACGTGTGCTCGTACCGATCGTCGGTATCGAGACCCTTCGATGCGAAGCTCTTGTCGCTGCTCGTCACCGTATGCGGGGTCTCGTCGCGATTGGTCCAGACGACCTTGGTGCCGGGCGCGACGGTGATGTCCTTGGGCGCGAAGGTGAACTTCGTGATGTCGACGCTTGCCGTGGCCGGCGACGCGGCCACGGCGTAGTGCATCGATACGGCGAATGCCGTGCAAAACGCTGCGGCGAGAGCTGTACCAACGGCTCTGCCTGAGGTGAGGTTCTTCATGACTGCTTCTCCTTGACTGCGAAGCGACGGGACCGCATCGGCCGTGCTCGCGATTCAGTGGTCCAGCGGCGTGTCGACCAACGCGAGCTCGCGCTCGCCGCGAATAACCTCGATGCGACGCGTGCCAAGCAGCTTGCCTAGCTGGTTCGCCGCCACCGTGACCGGACCCGGCTCGCCGATGCCCGCCTGTCCGGGCGTCGGCAATGGATAGGCGAGCGACATCGCCGTGTGCAACGCGACGTTGCCCTCCACCTTCTGCAGCACCTGATGGATGTGTCCGTTGAGCACGGTGACCGATCCGAAGGGACGCAGCAACGACATCGCCTGCTCGGAGTCCGCGGTGCCCCAGCCCCACGGCTCCCAGATCGTCCACAGGGGGATGTGAGCAAGCACGATCACCGGCGTGGAATGCGACACGCGCGAGAGGTCGGCCTTGAGCCACGCGAGCTGCTCGTCGCCGAGCGCGGCCAGCGTTCCGGCCTTGAAGTTGAGGACGTTGTTGAGGCCGACGAAATGCGCGCCGCCCTGATCGAAGCTGTACCACGACTTGCCCTTGCCGTCGTGATCGAAGAACCGGAGGAATCCGGAGGCGCCGTCGTCGATGGTGTCGTGCTCGCCCGGGACGACGTGCACGCGATCGACGCGGATTTCCTGGAGCAGCTCGCGCGCGCTGCCGAATTCCTCGGGCTTGGACAGATGGCTGACGTCGCCGGTGTGAACGACGAACGCCGGCGCCTGCGGCAACGCATGTATGTCGGCGATCGCGCGACGCAGGCTTCCGACGACGTCGGGATTGGCGTCCTTGCGAAAGCCGATGTGCGTGTCGCTGATCTGCACGAACGTCAGTGCGTTCGCGGCAGCGACCTTCATGGTGCTGTCCGTGGTGGCGCCGAGCGCGCGGGGAACGCCGCCCGCAACGGTCCACACGACCGCAGCACCGCTCCAGGCGGTGAGGCAACGCAGCGCTTGTCGACGGTTCATGCCGCGTGGCGAATCGAACGATTGATCAGAGCTCATGGTCATCCCTTGCTGTACAGGCGGAAGCGCCTGACGTCTGTATCGAGTTTCGGCTGCATTTATTCCCGTCGTCGATGCGTTTGTTCATGCCGCGCTCGACGCAATCGACGCGCGCCGATACGCGCAGCGACCAATGCGGCCCAGCGCGCGGATCGCCAGTGGGCATCAGTGGGTCGCCTCTTCGCGCGCAAGCCTCTGCACGAATTCGCTCAGGATGTCGGCCTCGGCGTCGGATACCGCACACCACTCCATGCCGGCGCCGCTCGCATGTGCGACGTTGAAACCCCGTACGCGTCGCAACTGCAGCGTCGGCAGGTGCGAGCGCTCCGGAAACACGAAGACGTCGATCGTGTGCTCGCGATAGCGATACACCAGCGTGGCGATGCGACGTCCGTCGACCGACTCGAGCCGACCGCCGATGAGCGGGAAACCCTCGGGCGCGAGGTCGTGGACCGGCGGCGAGTAGTCGAGACGCGCCGACAGCCATGGCTTGACCGTGTGACGATCCGACGACGCGACGTCGATGAGATGATCGTTCAACGTCGCGCGCACGTGCGTTGCCACCACCGCGGCGGCCATGTTGTCGCTCGCGAGCGATGACAACATCGTGGTTCCGGCCATCCACGCGATGACCGTTGCGGTGCAACCGGCGACAACACCCCCGGACAACCAGCCCCAGCGCTCGCGTGCCGGAGGGCGTTGCGCAGGTGTCGACGCGCGCACCGCCCCGACCAGGGCGTCGACGCGCGAGCGCAACGCCGGCGATGCCCGGTAATACGGCACTTCGACGCGAATGCGCGCGCTCAGCGCGACCATCCCTTCCTCGCGCATGTGGCATTGGGCGCAATCGCGAAGATGTCGCTCCGTGGCGCGGTCGAGCAGCGCGTGACGCTCACCGTCGCAGTACGCGGCGATTCGCATTTCCGCTTGCTTGCAGTTCATCGACATCTCCAGGTATGAGCGCCGCGCGCAACAGCGGCGCGCTTTGCAAAAGGGCCCGGGCACGAGCCAATCGCGACATCACCGTTCCGATCGGTATGTCGGCAATGCGCGCAATCTCCTTGTACGAGAGCTCTTCCAGCTCGCGCAGGATCAGCACCTCGCGAAACGGGAGCGGCAGCGCGGCGATCGCGTCGGCAAGCGCTCTCGACTCGGCGGCGCGCACAAGCGCCTGTTCGGGATCCAGCGCGTGGACATCGACCGCCGTCTCGATCGCGGTACCGTCGTCCCACGCGATCTCGCTCGGCCGATTGCGCTTGCACCAGTCGTAGAACGCGTGCCGAACGATGGTGAGGAACCACGCGCGCGCGCTGCCGCCATTGAGCGAACCGACGTACTTCAGCGCCCTCAAGCACGCGTCCTGCACGATGTCCTCGGCATCGTTGACGTCGCGCGCGAGCCAACGCGCCAGGTTGTAGGCTGCGTCCAGGTGCGGCAGCACCTGTCGCTCGAAGTCGGTTGGGTCGGCCAAGCGTTGAGCTCCGTGCTTTCCTGCCTGACCGGCACGCAGGCGTTGCTATTCCGGCGGGAATGAATCCCGGGCCGATCGGATAAGACGGGTTTGGTCCAGCCGATCCGCGACGCGCCGTCCGCGCGACGCGGCGCATCGATATGAGCCGCGACGATCGGCGGATTTGGCGTCGGCACTTGCGCCGTTTGCCGGATGACCAGGGCCGGCGCGCGAGCGTTATCGCCAGCTCATTGGCCGCAGAACGCTCGCCCCCGGACGTCGGGTCGATGCGCGAAACGAACGATTCGAAGCGCAGCTGCAGCGAGATTCACCAGGCGCAGCGAGCATCCGCGCCACGGTGCACAAGTGCACGAAACGCGGGACTCAAGCCGCCCGGGCGTTGCGCACCTGTGCGAGTTCGGCCTCGAGTGCCGCGATCCGGGCATCGCGCTGCGCCAACGCGGCCTCGACGTCGGCGGCGTCGTAACGCTGCGGGATGTGACGCGGGCAATTCGCGTCCCACGCGCAGACGGTGAACAGGATCGCTCGTTGTGCACGCGACTGGCAGGTCGAGGGCATGAGGCTCGCGATCTGTTCGGGGTCGTCTACAACGCGAGCCTCACCCCAGATCTTGACCCGACGCCGCTCGGCGTAGTCGATGAGGAAGAGGTGCGCCTTCGGGTTGTCGGCGAGATTGCCGTGGGTGATGAACTGCCGGTTGCCGTCGAAATCGGCGAAGCCGATGGTCGTGTCGTCGACGACGCGCAGGAAACCCCGCGGACCGCCTCGATGCTGGATGTACGGTTGGCCGGCGCTGTTCGCGGTCGCGAGGAAGACACTGGTCTGCTCGGACAGGAGTGCAGCGAGATCGGGCGTGATACGCGTGTTCCATGATCCGCCCTGCTCCATGCGCTGGTACGCGCGACGCGAGCCTTCGCGCGCCTGCAGTGCCTTGACGGTCGGCGTGAACGCAACGTCGCTGGTGTACCGAGGCCGCGTCGTGTCGTCGCTGTTCACAACCCGAGCTCGCTCAGCGACGGATGGTCGTCGGGACGTCGGCCGAGGGGCCAGTGATACTTGCGCTCCTCCGGCTGGATCGGCAGGTCGTTGATGCTGGCGATGCGGATACGCATCAGGCCCTCCGCATCGAACTCCCAGTTCTCGTTCCCGTAGCTCCGGAAC